>JAEEJZ010000004.1 GCA_016282145.1 Bacteroidales bacterium
AAGTACGACGTACTGAAGGGCATCAAGGAAGGCGGCAGCCTCCTGCTCAACTCCCTCTGGGACGAGAAGGAGACCCTCGAGCGCATTCCCGACCACGCCAAGGCGGTCATCGGACGCAAGCACATCAACCTCTATATTATCAACGCGACGAAGATCGCGGCGGAAATCGGACTCGGCGGAAGGACCAACACCATCCTCCAGAGCGCCTTCTTCCGCATCACGGGCATCATCCCTGCCGAAGACGCCGTCAAGTACATGAAGGCCGCCGCCCTGAAGAGCTATGGCAAGAAGGGCGAGAACGTGGTCAACATGAACTACGCCGCCATCGACCGCGGTGGCGAGTACACCAAGGTGGACGTGCCCGCCGAATGGGCAAATCTTACGGCGAAATTCACCAATCCCAACGCCGACCGCCTGGCCACGCCGTTCGTGAAGGAGATTGCGGACATCGTGAACGCACAGTGCGGCGATTCCCTGCCCGTCAGCGCCTTCATGCCCTACCAGGACGGTACGATGCCTTGCGGCACCGCCGCTTACGAGAAGCGCGGCGTCGCCGTCAATGTGCCGGTATGGGATGCCGAGAAGTGTATCCAGTGTAACACCTGCGCCTTCGTCTGTCCTCACGCCGCCATCCGTCCGTTCCTGCTGACCGCCGAGGAAGCCGCCAAGGCTCCGAAGGGTACCAAGCTCGCCGACGGCCGCGCCAACCTCAAGGACTACAAGTTCGCCCTTTCCGTATCGGTCGCCGACTGTACCGGTTGCGGCAACTGCGTCGATGTCTGCCTTGCCAAGGAAAAGGCCCTCAAGATGCAGCCCTACATCGACAATACCGCCGAGCAGGTTTCCTTCGACTATCTGAATGCGAAGGTGGGTTACAAGACCCCGTTCGATCCCAAGTCCAATCTCAAGAACGCCCAGTTCGCCCAGCCGCTGTTCGAGTTCTCCGGCGCCTGCGCAGGTTGCGGCGAGACCCCTTATATCAAGAACATCACCCAGCTCTTCGGCGACCATATGATGATTGCCAATGCGACCGGTTGCTCTTCGATTTACGGCGCCTCCTTCCCCGCTTCCCCGTACTGCACCAATGACAAGGGACACGGCCCGGCCTGGCAGAACTCCCTCTTCGAGGACTTCTGCGAATTCGGTCTCGGTATGCACCTCGGTTCCGAGCGCATCCGCGAGACGGTCGCCGCCCTCATGAAGAAAGGACTCGAGTGCAGCAAGTGCTCGGACGAAATGAAGGCCCTCTACCAGAAGTGGCTCGACAACAAGAACGACTACGCCGCCACGCGCGAGGTTTGCGACGCGCTGGTTCCGATGATGGAGAAGTGCGGCTGCGAGGTCAGCAAGTCCCTGCTTGCCCTCAAGCAGTACATCCCCAGCCGCAGCCAGTGGATCTTCGGCGGCGACGGTGCCAGCTACGATATCGGCTTCGGCGGTCTGGACCACGTGCTCGCCAGCGGTGAGAACGTCAACATCCTCGTCCTGGATACGGAAGTTTACTCCAATACCGGCGGACAGTCCTCGAAGGCTACCCCTGCGGGCGCCATCGCCAAATTCGCCGCTTCCGGCAAGAAGGTCCGCAAGAAGGACCTCGGCATGATGGCCATCAGTTACGGCTATGTCTATGTGGCACAGGTCGCGATGGGTGCCAGCCCGGTTCAGTATATGAACGCGATCAAGGAGGCGGAAGCCTATGACGGACCTTCGCTCATTATCGCCTACGCGCCTTGTATCAACCACGGTCTGAAGGCCGGCATGGGTCTCAGCCAGAAGGAGGAGAAACTGGCGGTCGAGTGCGGTTACTGGCACCTGTTCCGCTTCAACCCCGCCGCCGCGGAAGCGGGCAAGAACCCGTTCACGCTCGATTCCAAGGAGCCTGACTGGAGCAAGTTCCAGGACTTCCTGAAGGGCGAGGTACGTTTCGCTTCCCTGCAGAAACTTTATCCTGAGACGGCCGGGGAACTCTTTGCCAAGACCGAGGAGTTCGCCAAACTGCGGCTGGACACCTATAAGCGTTTGGCTAAAAACGAATAGTAAAAAGCGCTGCAGCGTTAGGCTGCATTTACCCGGATAGGGTTGCGAAGCAACAAGCAGCCGTTGTTGCAGCGCTTTTTAAAATAGTTTTTTTGTGCTGAAGATCTATTGTAAGAATACCGGAGCATACAGCGAATTCCAGGAGGGCACGACCCTCCTGGAGATGCTTCCGGTCTTTGACTTCGACAAACCTTACGACATCCTTTCCGCCCGCGTGAACAACGTATCGGAGGGATTGAAGTTCCGCGTCTTCAACAACCGGGACGTGGAGTTCCTGGACTACCGCTCCTACAACGGACGCAGCGTGTACTGCCGTTCCCTCTGCTTTTTGCTCTGCAAGGCGGTCCGGGACCTGTATCCGGAATATAAAGTGGTACTGAGACGTCCCATCTGCAAGGGATATTTCTGCCACGTGAGCAAGCCGGACAAGAGCGGCATCACCGAAGAGGAAGTGACGGCCATCCGGAAGCGGATGACGGAACTGGTAGAAAGTGACATCCCCTTCCGCCGTCACGAAGTGAGGATTGACGAAGCCATACGCATCTTCGGCAAATACGGATACGAAGACAAGATCAAACTGCTGCGCACCTGCGGAGACTTGTATATCACCTATTACACGCTCCAGGACACAGCGGATTACTTTTACGATGCGGTCGTTCCCTCCACCGGCTATCTGAAGGTTTGGGAACTGAGCCCGTACAACAGCGGGATGCTGCTGCGGGTGCCCAACCGGCACAAGCCCCTGGAACTGGCTCCCCTCAACGAGCAGCCCAAGACCTTCGAAACCTTTGCCGAGACCCTGCGCTGGAACCGCATCATGGAACTGGACAATGTCGGCGACGTCAATTACGCCTGCCAGCAGGGCAAGGCCCCCGTCCTGATCCAGATTGCGGAGGCACTGCAGGAGAAGAAGATCGTCAGCATCGCCGAAGATATCGAACGCCGCAGGCATGCGGCCGATCCGGTGCGCATCGTGCTGATCACCGGGCCCACGAGCAGCGGCAAGAGCACCTTCTGCCGGCGGCTGAGCATCCAGTTGATGGCCTGCGGCCTGCATCCGGTGTCTTTCTCTACCGACGATTATTTCGTCAACCGCGCGGACACGCCGAAACTGCCGGACGGGAGTTATGATTTTGACAATTTCGAGACTGTCGATCACGCCTATATGCAGAAGGACATCCTGCGGCTCCTTGACGGAGAGGAAGTCGAAGTTCCGGAATACAACTTCGTGACCGGCAAACGGGAATACAATGGCAAGAAACTGAAACTGGACGGCGCGTCCGTGCTGCTGGTGGAAGGCATCCATGCCCTGAACCCAGTACTGACGGAACAGGTTCCTGAAAGCTCCAAGTACAAGATTTTCATCAATACCATCACCAGCGCATCGCTGGACGACCACAACTGCATTCCCACCAGCGACAACCGTCTGCTGCGGCGCATCGTGCGCGATTATCTCAAGGGGGCTTTCAGCGCCCGGGAGACCATCGCCAACTGGCCGAACGTCCGCCGCGCGGAATCCAGATGGATTTATCCTTACCAGGAGACCGCCGACGTGCTGTTCAACTCGGCTTATCTGGTGGAATTCGCGGTACTCCGCCCGCACGCGGAACGCATTCTGGAGACCGTTCCCAAGAACTGTCCGGAATATGCGGAGGCACACCGGCTTCTCCTGTTCCTGCATTACTTCCTTCCGGTGTCCGACAAAGACCTGCCGTCCACGTCACTTATCAGAAGTTTCATTGACGCATGAAATATTTCAGTCTTGAACAAGCCCGGCGCATCCTTCTCGGGAACGAGCCCCTGGTCCTCCCTGAAGAGGCACTGGAAAGCGTCCGGAAGAGTTACGAATTTCTGGACCGCTTCCGCAAGGATAAAATCATTTACGGCATCAATACCGGGTTCGGGCCGATGGCGCAGTGGCGGGTCAGTGATACGAATCTCAAAGACCTGCAATACAACATCATCCGCAGTCATAGCACCGGCGCAGGAGAAGCGCTCGGAGACCTTTCCGTCAAGGCGGCGATGCTTGCCCGCATCGGCACTTTCCTGCAAGGGAAATCCGGGATCCATCCCGATGTCGTCCTGCTGCTGACTGAATTCATCAACCGGGGCATCTGTCCCTTCATCCCCAGGCACGGCAGTGTCGGAGCCAGCGGCGACCTGGTACAACTGGCGCATATGGCGCTGACGCTGATCGGCGAAGGGGAGGTCCATTACCGGGGAGAATGGCGGCCCGCCGCCGGGGTGCTTGCAGAATGCGGCCTGAAACCGATGGCCATCCATATCCGCGAAGGCCTTTCCATGACGAACGGGACTTCCGTGATGAGCGGCGTGGCGATGGTCAACCAGTTCCTCGCCGAAAAATTGCTGGACCTGTCCCTGCTCGCCGGCGTCTGGATGAACGAAATCGCCGGCTCTTACGACGATTTCATGGCGGAAGCGCTCAATGAGAGCCGTCCGCATCCCGGACAGTTGGAAATCGCCGCCCGGATGAGGAAGACGGCGGAGGGCAGTCTCTGCCTTTCCAAGCGGGAACACGAGTTATATTCCGGAGAACATAAGGAGGAAGTCTTCGCGCACAAGGTGCAGGCCTACTATTCCCTGCGCTGTACGCCGCAGATCCTCGGCCCCATCTACGAAACCCTGCTCGCGGCGCGCGAGGTATTGGAGACGGAAATCAATTCCGCCTGTGACAATCCCATCGTCGATCCCGACACGCAGAACGTCTATCACGGCGGCAACTTCCACGGAGACTACATCTCCCTGGAACAGGACAAGGTCAAGATTGCGCTGACCCGGCTTACGATGCTGACGGAAAGGCAGCTGAACTATCTCTTCCACGACCGCATCAACGGCATCCTGCCTCCCTTCCTAAACCTGGGCAAACTGGGATTGAACTATGGTATGCAGGCCTGTCAGTTCACGGCCACTTCGACGACGGCCGAGTGCCAGACCCTCTCCATGCCGAACTACGTACACAGCATCCCCAACAACAACGACAACCAGGATATCGTCTCGATGGGAACGAACAGTGCCCTGCTCTGCCGCAAGGTGGTGGAGAATGCCTTCCAGGTAATGGCGATCCATTTCATCGCCCTCGCCCAGGCGAGCGATTGCCTGCAACTCACGGACAAACTCTGCGCTGCTTCGCGCAAAGCCTACGAGACGGTCCGGGCCATCCAGCCGGTCATCGTCGAGGACACGCCTTTCTACAAAGAAATCGCCGCTCTCACCGAACGGCTGAAGCGGCAATCGTTTTAGACGGGAAAAACTTTAATCCAGTTCGATGTGGATATCTCCGCCCGCGGTCCAGACCCGGGCGGTTTTTTCGTCGGACAGTTTGAGGCGGACGGGCTCAGGCAGCGACTTGCCGCGGGAAAAGACATCGTCTTTGTCAAAGGCGGCATTAATGACGTCGTACCAGTGCAGGACCTGCCGGGCATAGCCGAGCAGCCGCTCCCCTTCCGTTGTGAGCGTCACGCCCTCGCGCGAACGCTCCAGCAGGGAACAGCCCAGTTCTTTCTCCAGTTCGGAAACGTGCTGGCTGACCGCAGGCTGGCTGACACCCAGTTCGCGCGCCGCGGCGGTGAATCCGCCAAGGCGCGCTACTGTCGTAAAGACCCTGAGCCGGAAATCATCCAAGGCTCTTACTCCCCGGGAGCGATAGCGCCCATCGGGCAGGCGTCAGCGCAAGTGCCGCAATCTACGCAAACATCGGGATCGATGGAATAGACATCACCCTCCTTGATTGCTCCGGTAGGACATTCACCCATGCAGGTGCCGCATGCGACACAAGTTTCAGCAGAAATTTTGTAAGCCATAATAAGTTTTAAATTAAAGTACGAAGTTAATTCAAGTTTTTTTAATCTGCAAATGCGTAGGGAGCCCATTGCCATCCCGCCTCCGCATACAGCGGCAAGAGGGCCTGACGGCAGCGGTTGCGGAAACTCTTATAGTGCCCGCGGTCAGCAGGACTCCAGGCGATTTCCGCCACAGCGGCCAGACGCGGCAAAAGACGTATTTCCGCTACATTGAAATCAGAGACATACTCCGTCCAGAGATTCCCCTGGATTCCGAGGATAAAGGGCCTCTCCCGGGTCTTGACTCCCTGATAAGGCTCAAAATCATAGACTTTTTCCAGAGGGATGCAACCGCCGAAAGCAAGCGGCTCGCCATAACTATCGGGGAATTCCGTCTCATAACGGTCCAGATAGAGGTAGTTGTTCGGAGACAGGACGACAGGATTACCCAGCGCTGCAGCACGCTTGCCGCCGGCAGTCCCCCGCCAACTCATCACCGCCGTCGTCTTCTCGATACCGCCGTCCAGGATTTCATCCCAGCCGATGACCTTGCGGCCCTTGGCGGCAAGATGCTCTTCGACCTTAGCGATCAGCCAACTCTGCAGCCGGGCCTCGTTATCCAGGCTCTCGGCCGCGATACGCGCCTGACAGTCCGGACAGAGCTTCCAACGGTCGCGCGGAGCCTCATCGCCGCCGATATGGATGTACTCGGAAGGGAAAATCTCGCAGATTTCGTCGAGCACATCGAAGAGGAACTCCAGCGTCCGGTCCTTACCGGGGCAGAAAATATCCTTGAAGACGCCCCAGTGCGTCGCCGTCTCGTAAGGTCCGCCCGTACAGCCCAGCGAAGGATAGGAAGCCAGGGCGGCAAGCGCATGACCGGGCATCTCGATCTCCGGCACCACGGTAATGTAGCGCTCGGCGGCATATCGGACGATTTCCCGCATCTCATCCTGGGTATAGTAGCCCCCGTGCGGCGTACCGTCGTATACCTTTGATTTGCGGGCGTGACCGACGAGCGTTTCACTGCGCATCGCGCCGATGCCTGACAGTCGGGGATATTTGAGAATTTCCGCACGCCAGCCCTGATCGTCGGTCAGGTGCCAGTGGAAAACATTGAGCTTGTGGAGCGCCATAATATCGATAAAGCGCTTGACCTCTTCCACCGTCCAGAAATGCCGGCAGCAGTCGAGCATCGCTCCGCGCCAGGCGAAGCGGGGCTTGTCCTGGATGAGCATGGACGGGAAAGCATCCTCGCCATGCTGGTTGCGGATCTGCTTGAGCGTCTGCTCTCCGCGGAAAAGGGCTTCGTCGCTGCCGCCGACGAGCAGGACTTTTTCGCCGCGGGTATCCAGGATATATTCCTCGCGGGCGAGTTTGGGATCGACGGACTTCTCCAGACCGCTGCAGGGATGCAGCCCCTCCCCCAGTTGGATCTTCGCAGGTAGCGGAACCAGCGAGGTACGCCATTTCATACGCTCTTCGCACTTGGCCTTCAGGTCCTCCCATTTGTAATACGGACCGCTGACGGGCGTCAGTCCCGAAATCGAGCGTTCCTTATCGTTATACACGGCCTTGACCAGAATATCCCCGCCCTTCTTCGAACGGTAGAACACCAGCTGCAGATTGGAGGCGAAAGGGATATTCATCGGATCGTACCACTTGAACGGAATCTCGTCGAAGGAAAGCCTGTCCCCTACGCCAGAAAGGCCAAGGAAGTTGCAGAGGGCCAACAGGGGGAGATCATGGCCGAACCTGAGGTCCGCGGCCACGGCCCCGCCGGCAAGGACATCGTCGGCATCGTCCAGGATACAGCGGACCAAGGGTTCACAACGCTCCATACGCAGCGGGCCCCATTCGATGGAATTGCATTGGCAGACATACATATTCCTCACGTTGGCATCCCATATTTTGTAGCGGGCATCCTCCGGCAGCAGGGTAAACAGATCATTTGCAACGCCCAGGGGCTCGGAAGTGCAGGCCAGCTGAAAAACCGCCCGCTGGAAGGCGACAGGGTCATTGACCAGTTCCCGGCCTTTCCTGCCGTCGGTAAAGAGCGTGGCGTAAATGGCGCTCGTATCCATCGGAATCTTTCTGAGCGAATCCAGTTTGGGCTTCAGTTCCTTCTTGATGGACGACGGACAGCCGTTGTTGAGCATCGCCATATAGCGTTCGCCGGTATCAAAGGTATAGCGCAGATTCGGCTGAATGGCCGTCAGGGCGGAAAGGCAGTTTGCCGCGCTGACAAGCACACGGGGAACTATCGAACTCTTGATGCGGAGCATCCGGCTGCCCTTCTTGAACACCGAAGGATAGTTCCGGTACATCCTCTGCGCCAGTTCCCGATGTTCCCACTCTCCCCGGCGTGTCAGGCGCCCCGGCATACCGGCGTATTCCGTCCGGACCTCGCGGCTCTTTTCAAGCAGGTAGCGCCCCTTCTCGCTCAGCACGCCTGCCGCCTCGGCTTTTTCCAGACGGATAATAACATAATCATAATATTCCGGATGGGAAGACGAACGGGATCCGTGCCGGGCGTAATGGCTGATATAAAAAGGCGCATAACCCGCCGGAGCCGGCGTGAGAGGGGCGTCCACGAATTCATAGACGTGCCGGTTAAGTGCCATACGGTTGGGGTCCTCACGAAACAGCCGCAAGGCGTCTTCATTGCGCTCCTGCGCATAAGAGAACGTAGCCAGAAAGAGAAAAGCCGCATTCAGAACGGCGCGAGAGACTCTTTTCATTTTTCGAGATGGTTTTGACAAAGATAATGATTATATTTGTAGGAATGAAAAAGTTTTTGGCGCTCGCGACGGGCATTTTGCTGACACTTTCCGGCATGGCGCAGGAGCGGGAATACTTCTCCCGGGTGCGCTTCGACAAAACGGTGCACGATTTCGGTCTGATCTCCGTAAAGGACGGGGTGCAGCGGTGCAGTTTCACCCTCACCAACATCGGCGAGGAGCCCCTGTACATCGAAGCGGTGGTCAGTTCCTGCGGCTGCACTTCCGTGGAATGGACGCGGACCCGGATCGATCCGGGCGCTGCCGGGACCGTCAGCGCCGCCTACAGCAATGACGAGGGCGCCTATCCCTTCGACAAGACCCTGACGGTCTATCTGACGGATGCGCCGAGGCCGGTGGTCCTGCACCTGCGGGGCGAGGTCGTCAAAAAGAAGCAATAACGCGATGGAAGGTAACGAGCAATATACCGGTTCAAGTATCCGGACCATTGAAGGCGTAGAACATATCCGCCTGCGTCCGGGCATGTATATCGGACGGTTGGGCAACGGCAACAACCCCGGCGACGGCATCTACGTCCTGCTCAAGGAAATCATCGACAACGCGGTCGATGAATTCTCGATGGGCTATGGCAAGCAGGTGATCGTGAACGTCGACGAGAAGAAAGTGACGGTGCGCGACTTCGGCCGCGGCATCCCCTTCGATGCGGTCATCCGCGCGACGAGCATCCTGAATACCGGCGGCAAATTCGACACCAAGAACTACAAGAAATCGGTCGGTCTGAACGGCGTGGGCACCAAGGCGGTGAATGCGCTCTCCGAGCGATTCGTCGTCACCTCCCATCGCGACGGCCGCTGCTTCCGCGCCGTCTATGAACGCGGACAGTTGCTGGAAAGCGGAGAAAGCGACACGCGCGAAAAGAACGGCACGCTCGTGGAATTCACCCCGGACGACAAGATGTTCCAGGGCTATTCCTTCAACATGGACTTCGTGGAGACGATGGTGAAGAACTATTCTTACCTCAAGAAAGGGCTCACCCTGAATCTCAACGGCGTCGCCTATAAATCGGAAAACGGCCTGCTGGACCTCGTGAACGAGAACCTCAGCGAGGCGCCTCTCTACCCGCCCATCCACCTCGAGGGCGAGGATATCGAGATCGTCCTCTCCCACGGCAATGCCTACGGCGAGAACATCTCCTCCTTCGTGAACGGGCAGAACACCCGTGACGGCGGCACGCACCTGGCCGCCTACCGCGAGGCGATCGCCAAGACCCTCAAGGAGTTCTACAAGAAGAACTATACGCCCGACGACTGCCGCCAGGGCATCGTGGGAGCCATCAGTATCCAGATCCAGGAGCCCAATTTCGAAGGCCAGACCAAGACCAAACTGGGCTCCACCTATATGTGGGAGAAGAACGGCGAGGCGGGACCGACCATCCGCAGTTTCGTCAACGACTTCGTCTCGCGCAACCTGGACAACTATCTCCATATGCACACGGACATCATTCCGGTCATCGAGGAGAAAATCAAATCGTCCCAGCAGGAACGCGAGGAAATCTCCGGCATCCAGAAGAAAACGCGCGAGCGCAACAAGCGCACGAATGTCTATAATCCCAAACTGCGCGACTGCCGATATCACCTCAACGACAAGCGCACGGAGAAGACCGAAGACGATATCGAACGTTCCAGCATCTTCATCACCGAGGGCGATTCGGCAAGCGGAACCATCACCAAAGCGCGCAACGCGAACTACCAGGCGGTATTCAGCCTCCGCGGAAAACCGCTGAACTGCTATAAGGAAGGGCGCAAGAAATTCGCCGAGAACGAGGAACTGAACCTGCTGGTATCGGCATTAGGCGTAGAGGAAGACCTGGAGAACCTGCGCTACAACAACATCATCGTCGCCACCGATGCCGATGACGACGGGATGCACATCCGGATGCTGGTGCTGACCTTCTTCATGAAGTACTATCCGGACCTGATCCGCCGCGGTCACGTCCACATCCTGCAGACTCCCCTGTTCCGCGTCCGCAACAAGAAGGAGAACCGCTACTGCTACTCCGCCGAGGAGAAGGAGAAAGCCATCAAGCAACTTGACAAGGGCGTGGAAATCACCCGCTTCAAGGGTCTTGGAGAAATATCCTCCGAAGAATTCCGGGATTTCATCGGCGAGTCCATGCGGCTCGACCTGGTCAAGCTCGCGGACGAAGAGTCGATTGCCGACATCATGGCCTTCTATATGGGGGACAACACCCTCGAACGCCAGAACTTCATACGCGAAAACCTCCGGTCCGAACAGGAACTGGAGGACGTCGATATCTAATTAAGGAATCCGACTTTTACTTCGCGATAGCGACCGAACGCGTTTCCCGGATGACGGTGATCTTCACCTGTCCGGGATAAGTCATTTCGTCCTGGATCCGCTGGGCGATCTCGGCGGAGAGGCGGGCGGCCTGGTCGTCGGACACTTCTTCCGCGCCCACGATCACGCGCAGCTCACGGCCGGCCTGGATGGCGTAGGACTTGGTAACGCCGGGATAAGAGGCGGCCAGATCTTCCATTCCGCGCAGACGCTTGATGTAGGACTCGATGACTTCGCGACGGGCACCGGGACGGGCACCGGAGATGGCGTCGGCGACAAGCACGATCGGGGAATAGATGGAAGTCATTTCCATTTCCTCGTGGTGCGCACCGATGGCATTGCAGATCTCGGGACGCTCCTTGTACTGCTCTGCGAGTTTGGCACCCAGCAGAGCGTGCGGGAGTTCAGGATCGGCATCGGAGACCTTGCCGATATCGTGCAGCAGGCCGGCACGCTTGGCCGTCTTGGGATTCAACCCGAGTTCCGCGGCCATGATGGCACAGATGTTCGCCACTTCGCGGGAGTGCTGCAACAGATTCTGTCCGTAGGAGGAACGGTATTTCATACGGCCGATCAGCCGTACGAGTTCCATGCTCAGGCCGTGAATGCCGAGGTCGATACAGGTACGCTTACCGGTCTCGAGGATTTCGTCTTCAAGCTGACGGGAGACCTTGGCCACCACTTCCTCGATGCGGGCGGGATGGATACGGCCGTCCACCACCAGCTGATGCAGGGAAAGACGGGCCACCTCGCGGCGGACCGGATCGAAGCCGGAAAGCAGGATCGCGTCAGGCGTATCGTCGACGACGATTTCCACGCCCGTCGCTGCCTCCAGCGCACGGATATTACGGCCTTCACGGCCGATGATGCGGCCCTTCACTTCTTCGTTTTCGATGGGGAAGGTCGTCACGGCGTTCTCGATGGCCGTTTCCGTAGCGATACGCTGGATCGTGTTGATGACGATGCGCTTGGACTCCTTGACGGCGTTGAGCCGCGCTTCATCCATCGTATCGTTGATATAGGCCTGTGCGGCAGTGCGGGCTTCAGCCTTGAGGTTCTCCACCAGCATATTGCGGGCGTCCTGTGCGGTCATTCCCGCGATGGTCTCCAGCTGCTTGTTCACGGAGGCGAGCAATTCGTCATATTCGGCGCTCTTGCGCTCCAGTTTTTCCTTTTGCGCGTTCAGCTGACCTTTCTGGGAATCCAGGTCGTGCTGCTTGCGGCCCAGGTCGGAGAGCTGGTCTTTGAGGGACTGTTCCTTCTGGCGCAGGCCGTTCTCGCGCTCGCGCATTTCCTGGTTCTTTTTATTCACGCTTTCATCGTGCTCGGCTTTGAGCTGGAGGAATTTTTCCTTCGCCTGAAGGATCTTCTGCTGCTTGATTTTCTCCCCTTCCAATTCCGCCTTCTCAAGTATGGCATTGGCCTTCCCCTTGGAGGAAGCGCGCGTAATGGCAATGTGGATAGCGGCGCCGGCTACTGCGGCAACTAACGCTACAAGTATGTAAAACAATATCTGCATAATTATATATAGTTAATAATATGTACAAAAAAACGACAATGCCTCTATTCAATAAGGAGCATTGTCGTAAGGAAAAAGCCGTCAGCCGAATTTCAGAAAAACTTTCTGATAGGTTTTGGGCTCCGCCGCATATCGGGCTTCCCGTCGGTGCGGGCCTGCCTTCCTTGCCGCGAGTGGACCCGGTTCCGAAGAACTTGTTGTTTTCAGAAGATGGGCCTGACGGCTGTGTTCGTCATTTTTCAACAGACCCCAGGTAGGACCGAAGCGCGCTTCCCAGCGAATTCAGTTCCCGGTTGTTCGTATCCAGCTTTTTCAGGGCTTTCAACTTATCAATCGCCTCTATGAGAGCGACAAATACCAGCCTGTCCTCGAGTTCCTTGTCCGGGAACCGGGCCGTATAGCTGCCAAGCACCTCATTCACATCGTCCGCGGCACGGCGCATGTAATGCTCCATCTCCTCCGAAGTAACCTGAAAGGGAAACTCCTTGCCTGCGACCTTGATTTTGATGCTCTGCGCCATTTACTTCTCCAGCTGCCTGATGCATTTATCAATCTCTCCGATGAGCTTGTCGATGCGTTCTTTCGCCACGATATTGTCTCCACCCGCCTTGAACGCCTCGGAAAGCTTCATATTGTCAATCTGTCTGTTCAACTCAACAATCTGCTCCCGCAGAATCCTGGTGGCCTGCGTCTCTTGGGAAAGAGCCTCGGAAAGGGAATCCGCGCGATTTTTTTCCGTTTCGTACAACGAAATGAGCCGCGCTATGTCCTGTTTAAGGTCTTCCAGCATACAGAGCACCAAGTTCTGTTTGGTGCAAATTTAAAAAATCGGCTGGAAATTCGCAACGATTTTTTGGTAAGATTCCAAATTCCCTACGTCGAAGCGCTTTCCGGGCATTTCCATCGCATGGACGGGCACCTGTGTGCTGAGCCAGGCGGCAAAACTGCCGGGCGCATCGACACCGCAGCCGGCGACGATGCCCTTACCCACCAGCCGCGCGTCGGAACGCGTGTAGTAGTAGAAGGGCGGGCAGCACCAATGTGAGCGCGGATGCTCCGGCTTTTCTTCCATCGAAAGGATGCGGTCGTGCGAATCGATTTCAACGACAGCGGACTTCGAGAGTTTGGGCACGGAGGGTTCGAAATAGCGCATGATGCAGGAGGTGCGGGAGGCACGCGCATAGTCGATAAAACGCTGCAGGCTGAAATCCAGCAGATTGTCGCCGGCAATCACGAGCAGATCATCGTCAAGGGAGAACTTCCCGATGGCGAACTGGATGTCGCGGACGGCACCGAGGCGCGTTTCATTGGTGGACGTGCCGTCATCGGCAATGCGGATGGGTACGCTCTTGGTAGCGGCCCAGTCGCAGAAATGCTGCGCGAAGCGGTGATTGGAAATCACGATAAATTCATCCACGTCGCCGCCACGGGCGATATCGTCCACCAGATGGTCCAGGATGGGCTTTCCGGCGACGGGGAGCAGCGGTTTGGGGAAATTCTCGGTCAGGGGGTAAAGGCGCGTGGCATAGCCCGCTGCCAGGATAAGGCATTTCATAGGGCTAGAATTTCACGCCGTCGGCACTGTCGCAGACATAATCGGAATACTTGCCTTCCAGCGCGGGGAAAGCCGAGATGTAGGCTGCCCGCACGCTGTGGCGGATCTGTTCCTCATAAGCGGGGTCGATCAGGGCCATACAGCAGCCTTTGAAGCCGGCACCGCTGAAACGGCCGCCGTAGATACCCTCGGTGCGGCACATAATCTCATAGAGGGTTTTGAGTTCGTCGGAACCTGTTTCCCAATTATAGATGGAAGAATGGCCGCTCTCGGTAATCAGGCGCCCATAGGTTTCGATATCGCCCGCGCGCCAGGCTTCGGCTCCCGCCACAACACGGGCAGATTCGGTGTAGAAGTGCTCGGCACGACGGCGCCAGGTGTCGGGAAGCTTGTCCTTGTAAGCTTCATAGATATCGCGCGGAACGTCGCGGAGGCAGGTCACCGCGAACTTCCCGTATTCCATCCCGGCAAAGGCCTTGAGCGCATAGGCGGCACTGCGCGCCTCATCGACACGCATATTGTATTTGCTGCCGGCAAGCGTACGTTCCACGCCGCTGAAGAAGATGGCGATGCGCCAGGGCTTGCAATTCGGGGCCACGGGAATGAGCTCGTAGTTGTCATCGAGCATATCGAGGTAGAGCAGATGGCCCTTGCGCGAAAGCAGTTCGCAACTCTGGTCCAGCTTCCCGCAGGAAACCCCCACATAGTTGTTTTCTGCGGCAACGGCGATTTCGACGATTTCCTTTTCTGAAGGCGAGAGGCCGTTGGCGCGGCACAGGGCGGAAAGGAAAGCGATGGTTACTGCCGCGGACGAGGAGAGCCCGCCGATGGGCAGTCCGCCCTCGATCACGCCGGAAATTCCGCGGGAGAGCGGATAACGGCGTCCGAGTTCCAGCGAAGCACCGCGAAGATAATCCGCCCAGTCCCCGTCGCGCGTTGCGCTGACGCCGTTCACGTGCCATTGGGCCCGCTTCTCGAACTGGAGCGAGATGACCTCCACTACCCCGTTGTGCTTGACCGACCAGGCAATATGGATACCCTTGTCGATGGCCAGGCCGGTGATACGGCCTTTCTGGTGATCCACGTGGGCGCCAATGGGACAGACGCGGTAAGGACAGAAAGCCACCGCCTCCGGCGACTTGCGCCAGACTTCTTCAAACTTAAGCTCACAATTCATCATCTCAATATGCCTGTTTATCACCTTTGAATACTTGCACGACCGTCATCAGGAAGATTCTGATATCCAGCCAGAAAGACCAGTGCTCGATGTACCAGATGTCTTTCTCCACGCGCCGGGCCATCTTCTCCACGGTCTCGGTCTCGCCCCGGCAACCGTTCACCTGCGCCCAGCCGGTCAGCCCCGGCCGTACCATATGCCGCACCAGGTATTCATCCACGAGTTTGGAGTAGGTCTCGGTATGGAGAATCATATGCGGGCGAGGGCCGATCAGGGACATATCGCCCCGGAAAATATTGATCAGTTGCGGAATCTCGTCGATGCTCGTGCGCCGCAGGAAGTTGCCGAAACGGGTTTTGCGCGGGTCGTCTTTCGTCGCCTGGAGTTTATCGGCATCGCGGTTGACCTTCATCGAACGGAACTTCAGCATCGTGAAGGGCTTTGCCTTATAGCCCGTGCGCTGCTGCCGGAAAAGGATGGGCCCCGGGGAGGAGATCATCGTTCCGATGGCGACGAAGAGCCAGACGACAGGATAAAGCGTCACGAGCAGGATGCCTGAGAACAGAATATCGAAAACGCGCTTGACGAAACTGTTGAGCGGCGCCGCCAGCGGTTCTTCGCGCAGGCGGACGACCGTCACCGGCCCCAAGTCGGAGAAGCTCAACTTACGTTTCACATAGCCGTCCATATTGGGCAGGTAGTAGAAAGTGATGAAACGGTTCTCGCATTCCCGGATCAGGCCGTTGACATAATCGGCATTCAGGGCAGGATTCACGCTGCAATACAGTTCGTGCACCTTGTTGCCCGCCTCGATATACGGGATCACTTCGGATAGGCTGCCGAGCCGCGCAGCCCCTTTGGGAAGGATGCGGGCGGGCGCATCAGAGAAAAAGCCCAGGGGCCTGTAGTCCAGGAAATCAGCACCGGTCGTCAATTCTCCCCAAAGCGAAGAGGCATTGTCCCCCTCCCCTACGATCAGCACGTGCACCTTGTTCCGGCCGTGCCGGCGCGCCACGAGGATGGTGCTGCGCATCAGCAGATGCCAAAGCGAAATCACCACTGTCACCGCAATCCCCTGCTGCAGATAGAACTTTCCGGCGAAGGAGTCGAACATCACATCCACCGTCAGGGCAAAGATCACCAGGGTGGAGAGGCTCTGAAGGAAGACGCGATAGACGACGTCCCGCTTATGCACGCCTCGGCCGTAGAGGCGCACGGGGAAAACCACGACGGCAAAAAGGAAGGAAACCACCAGGAAATACAGGGTCCGGGGCCGGATGAGCACCAGGTCGGCGCTGTCGGTAAAACGGAAGACTCCTCCCAGCCACTCGAAAATCAGCAGGTGAATCAGCAGGTCCACCAGCGTCACGGGCACGCTATATAGCCAGAATTCCTTTGAACTGAAGGTCTTCGCGTTCATTCTCTAGTGTTATCGGCGCAAAGTTAACAACTTTTTCCGTTCCTCGCGAATCAGGCGCGGCAGGATACGGATGAACCCCCAATAACGCGGGATGTTTTTGGAAGGTTCTTCCAGGGCGCGGTGCAACCATTCCAGGCGCAAACGGCGCATCCAGCGCGGAGCCCTCCGCACTTTTCCCACGCCGGCATAGAAATTAAAGACGGCCCCGACGCCGAACAGCACCCCGCGGTCAAGCAGAGGCAGCAGACGGCTCATAAACATTTCCTGTTTCGGCGCACCGAGGGACACCCAGACGATATCCGGAGCATCGTCATTCAGCATCTTTGCAATCCCCTCATAGTCAAATTCTTCCACATCGCAGTACGGCAACGGCTCGAAGCGCATCCCCTCCAGTTCGGGGACTTCGCGCAACAGGCGTTCCCGCAGCGCACCGGTAATCTCCGGCGAATTGCCGAGGAAGAAATGACGATACTTCCCGCTTCGGATGTACTTGGCGAAAATATCGGCGCAAATGTACGGTTGAAGGTTCTTATGATGAATGCGGGAAAGGAAGAGCGCCACGACGGAGCCGTCACAGTTATTGAGCAGCGAGTTGCGGAAAACCTCCCCGAAGGCGGGATCCGTATTGGCCACGGTGATGTTGTTCGATTCCGCGGCGCAGACATAGCCCTTCCCTCCGGAACGCACGGTCTGCTCCACCACGGCGTCGAAGCGCGCCTGGTCAAACTCCATCGGGATATGGAAATAAGTCTCCATCAGAACAGCTGGAATATTTGTCCGGCGATGCGGTCCCAGTCATAAGCCGACATATCGTAATCCTGCTTGACCGCGCCCTGCGCGAACTGTTTCTCCAGAGCCGAAGTAAGTGCTGCGATGTCTCCGAGCGGGAAGTAGCAGGAGGAGGGCAGGCCGACCTGAAGGTTAGCAGGAATGTCGCTGACGATGACCGGCAAACGGTAACTCATCGCTTCGAGCAGCGCGATGGGCAGGCCTTCGTGCGACGACGGGAGGACGAAGCAGGAAGCGGCAGTCAGCAGCGAATGCAGTTTTTTCCCGCGCAACACCCCGGCCATCACCACCCCGGCATCAGCCGCTTGTGCTTTCAGTTTCCTGGAATAGGCATCCTCAAAGTCAGAGCCCCCGGCAATCACAAGTTTTGTCCCTTCCGGCAACTTTGCCGCCTTAAAGGCCTCAATGAGTTCATGAAGCCGCTTTTCCGGCACCAGGCGGCTCATTCCCATTACATATTTTCCGGGCTCGACGCCCAGTTGCGCGAGCCATTCGGGTTCCTCGCAGAAATCCGGTTTGGAAACGCCGTTATAGATCAGATGCACATTCCGGACACGACCGTATCGCTGCCTGACATGTTCCCGTATGACCTCGGAGATGACAATCACCTCATCGGCATAACGGCAGCCCATCCTCTCCCCCAGCCTCAGCATGGCTTTGGCCAGGCGTCCCCACTTGTCCCGGTCATAATCCGGACCGTGGTGGACGAAGACGACCTTGAGCCCCAGGAGTTTGGCAAAGGGGGTCAGCAGTGCCGGACCAATGGCATTCATATAGAGAACATCTGCCTTTTCCCGGGCAGCGTAACGGACGGCCCGCCAGGTGTGGACAATCGCCTCAAAGGCTTTTTTGCGGGGAGCGGGAATATCCTTGATCTTCACGCCCCTCCACTCGCTCAGGCTGTCGTTGGCATAGGCGGGGCGGCGTATGACGGTAACGTCAACACCCATGGCGGCGAGGCGCGGACAAAGCTCCTCGCAGTGCTTTTCCACGCCACCCATGATATAGGGTATGCCCCTTGTGCCCGTTACGACGACTTTCATAACTCACAGGTCGAGAGGGCGTCCAGTTGTGCCTTGGTTACCTTGCCGTCGCGATAGTCGCGGACGACCTTCAGTTCGTACATCGAATACTTCTTCTTCCGGAAAAAGCGCAGGAACTTATGGCGGAACACCCACCATAGCGGCACCCAGATATACTTATGCATCGCCGGGCTCACGGATCCGATCATCCAGCACTGGCGGTCGCAGCAACGCACCTTCGCGCGCACCTTTTCCGCATCGTCGCTTTGCCAGAGTTCGTCCCAGGACTGCGTGTTGAGATTGCCCATAACCTGCTTTTCGCGCGTGCCGTTGCAGGGCATCACATCGCCATAGGGATCGATGAAGAAGGTATCGAAACTCATGTCGCAGGGAAGCAGCCGCTTCTGCCCGTAGATGTAATTGATCAGCCCGTGATTGAAGTAGGCACGGAACCACTTCTTGGGGCTGTTGGACTTCAGCAGTTCGTTGATGAGGGCTTCGAAATTGGCTGCCACCATCGCGCGGTCGCGGATAATGTTCTTCGACTCGACGAAATAGAAACTGTTGTGCAGCGACGCTGTCGCGAACTCCATCCCCAGCCGGTTGGAAATCAGGTAGAGCGGCACGAGATCTGCGGCGTTGCGGTCCTGCACGGTCATACCGAAGCCCACGTCCTTCATCCCCATCTCCACGAGTTTGCAGAGCGTGGTATAGCCGCGGTTGAAGCCATCCTGAAGGCCGCGGATCTCATTATTCGTCTGCTCCAGGCCCTCAATGCTGATGCGGATGCCGACTTGCGGGAATTCCTTGCAGAGATCGATGATGCGGTCCGTGAAGAAGCCGTTGGTGCTGATGACGATCCGGTCCGAATGCCGGTAGAGTTCGCGCACGATGTCCTTGAGATCTTCCCGGATGAAAGGCTCGCCCCCCGTGATGTTGGTAAAGTACATCCTGGGGAGTTTCTTCAGGGTCTCCACACTAATCTCCTCCTCCGGCTTCGAAGGTGCCTTGTAGCGGTTGCACATCGTGCAGCGCGCATTGCAACGGTAGGTTACAATGACGGTTCCGTTCAGTTTCTTCGTTGACATAAGTACAAAGATAGCAAATTAGAGCGAGCTGTCAAACATACAACTGCAGTAGCCTTTCATAATATCGCTCTGCATTGAAGGCATCAAGCGAGGAGCGGGCAATCGCTTCGTAATTGAATTCGCGAGCGAACATCTCTGAAATCGAGCGCTCAAGATCCTCGACAGAACCACGCTGGAAGCACATTCCGTTTTCCGGAGTAATCAGTTCGGGAATTCCCCCTATCCTTGCACCGACGACTGGTGTGCCCAGACAAAGTGACTCCAATACGGAAAGAGGATTGTTCTCATACCATTCTGAAGGGATGAGCGAAAAGCGCGCCTTTCCGACAATTTCCTTGATCTCCTGCCAATCCTTTTTGCCCACATACTTTATCTGAGGAGATTCCGGAAGTGCCCCGGCCAACGGACCGTCTCCTACGACGACAAGCTTGTACGGAAGGCGGGAGGCTGCCTGCACAAGGGTTCGCACCCCTTTTTCCGGGCTCAAGCGACCGACATAGCAATAATATTCGTCCCGGATATCATACGATTTACGGCTACAGGCAGAGGCGTCAATGAAGTTACATAGATACACGAGTTTCCCGGAATCAAATCCTCCTTCACGCATCTTTTCCTGCATGAATCGACTCGGGCAGATAAAGATATCCGTAGCAGACTGTAATTGACGTCTGTTCCATCTGAGAGCTTCAGCATAGGCCAGGGAACTCGCCGCCAAAGAGTTCTTCATACATTTATTGAGCACTACCGGCAATTTCCCCTTAAAGCAATCTGTACAGGGGGTGACGCCACTTCTGAGGCAGTCATAACGCGGACAAAGGAGTTTATAGTCGTGAAGGGTCCAAACCACCCGGATTCCTCTGGAATGGGCAAGTTTTGCAAGGATTGGAGACAATTGGGTATGGATATTCCCAAGATGAACTACATCCGGCCTGAAATCATCCAGTAAGCGGGCGAAACTCCTGCCTTCCCCGGGCAGCCCCAGGCAGCGGGAGAAAGTAGCCAGTTTCCCAGTGAACCCGGAAAACTCAATTTTGGGAGCAAAATAACTGCTCCAGGCAGAATCAAGATTCTCCGGCCATGACATCGCATATTCAGCGACTTCGTGACCGTGTTCCCGAAGCAGACGGGCGAGGTTGAGCGCATAGATGCAATCGCCGCCCCGACGATACCAGAACTTATTTGCAAGAAGGATTCTCATACAATTCTGCAATCATTTTGTCCAAGGTCAGGACAAACACTTCTTCTGAACACTGTGATACACAAAAAGCATAAAACCTGTCGGCCATCTGCTGCAATTCCCGGGCATTGACGGCTGCGCTTAGTGCGGTATGCCAGGCCGACACATCATTGCCCAGCAAAATCCCCCGGCCATCCGACAAATATTCCCTGGTCGTGACCGTTGAGGTAGCGATAATGGGAATTCTATTGGCAGCCGCCTGAAACATAACAATCAGGCCGGCAGGAGCCTGCTTAGAAAGAGGCATGCACAGAATGGAAGAACGACATAGTTCTTTCATAAAAACATCGTTGCCGACATCCGTCATACAAGTAACATTTTGAAGCTTCTCAAAATGATACACAGTATTTACAGCTGTAGGAACAATAATGGAAAAATTGATTTCCGGGGCATCTGCAGCAAGCTCATATAAGAACTTCCAATCACGTCCGTTCCGCCCTCCGCAAAACACATTTGGCCGAATATCCTTGCGTTCCATTTCATACGACTGCAACATTACGTCTCTCAGCAGGGTAAAATCTGCACTCGTCCCCAGTTTCTGATTCAGCCATTCCCCATAAGCGACGGATGTGACGCTAGCATGAAAAAACGGGAAAGAGAGCGCTTTCCTGTACATTTTACTGACCATTCTGTTCTTTATGCCAGCATTCTGATCAAGAAGAAGATTTACGCAGATGATTTCCCGCTTCAGACAAAACAATGCACATAATACAGCGGCAAATACAGCCTGAAAATCAAAGAGACAGACAATCACATCTCCCCTTCTGCTCAAGTGGAGGACCTTTATGACACCGGTAAACCACTGCAACTTGATCTGATTGAAACTAATCGGAGGATAGACTTCCTTCAATGGCCAGCGTGTCAATCGCTTAATAAACGAATACGAGAAATTGTCGTGTTTATCGATTAGTAAAAAAATGCGGGGATCCATAGCTTATAGTCTTGTTTTCTTCCCATTGACGGTAAGATACAACTCGCTTGTCGGGAGATTGAAATACTTCACGAACAATTCTTCATCCGTAATATAACTGCAATTTCTGAACGCATAACAGCCCTCCCTGTCTCCATCCTTATCTCCAATCAAGGGATGGATATTCTTCATTGCAAAACGGCATCGTCGAAATGAGAACAAATAATTCTCGCTGGGGGCTTGCGACAGGAAAGGAAGACAAAGCAGTCCGGTTTCATACTCCTTGGTAAACACAAACTGCATATCACAGTTAATGAAAGAAGTGCTTATCGTCGCATAGTGGAAAGAAGGATCGTCTCCAATTTGATAAGACATTATTTTCCTGCTGTTCTCTCCGGTTGCAATAAAACGGCAGCGGCGGAACTCCAAACGGATATCCGCCTTGGCCGGATAATGATTATAGGCCATCAGGAACCCGGAAGACGGACTCTTACACGGAGAGCGGAATACACAGTCCCTGACAGTCCCGGTAATGGAAGAAGATTTCGCTCCATCCAGTTTCATCGCGGAGAAACATGCGGTCTCATCCTGGGTATCCTGTTCGAAAACACAGTGGTCGATCTCTATCTTGCTGGACTCAAAATATTGATTGATCAGCCAAAAGCAGCCACCTTGTTTTGACAGGGTATTGATTCTCACATTACAATCCCGCATGTTAAGACGACCCAAGCCGAAGGAAGCGAAAAATGTCAGATTATTGTACAATCCTTCGCTATCCAAATTCACACGATCAATACAGACAGATTCGCAGTTATCCACAAAAATGAAGTACGAATCCCCTGTTCCGTTCTTATCCGGGAACTTTTGCCCGGGCAAGTATACGGCTTCGAGATCTCTGACAATAAACGAACGCCTACGCCTGTGCCCATCGGAAAAACGGAAAATATGGTCGTACTTCCCCAATGGATAGGATGCATCAACAATGATACGGCCTCCCCTACCTTCCAGCCGGAAGCTGTCAGACGGGATTGGCCGGACTGCTGTCTTGAAGAGATAGGTTTTTCCTTTGGAAAGTTCGATGGTGCACCCGGCAGACAAACACTTGTTGAATGCCGGCGAATCGTCAAAGATTCCGTCACCTTTGGCTCCGAACATCTCCGGATATACGACGTTGGATGCCCCAACGGCAAAGAGGGGGGCCAGGATCAAAAGGGAGATATTCAATAACCTTAACACAAAGACTTGAAAAATTCAATATACTTATCTGCTATGACCTGGGCAGAAACCCGTATTTTCTCTTTTTCCGCATTCAGCTTAATGTTATTGTATTCTTCATCCGTCATAGAAGAAAGCCTTCTCAGGCCTGTCTCCAAATCCGAATACAACACTGATGCCGCCCGGTCATATTGCTCAATAAAGCATCCATATTCGGGCGCGAAAATAGGAAGCCCATAGTTGGCAGCAATCGAGACGGGGCCACTTTGAGTAGCATCCCTGTACGGGAGGGCAAGAAAATGGTGGGAGCAGAACAAATCCGGAATCTCAACATTTTCTATAAATCTTACGCGCAAGTCGAACATCTCCGGCGTCCTGAGTAATTTCTCACAGTTGGGCCAGTCGTCCCCTTTCCCGGCTATGGTCAAACGAATGTTCCGGATGCCTTCCTGTCTCAATTGTTCCAGAGACTCAATAAGCAGATCCAGACCCTTATACCTGACAATATTGCCAAAAAACAAAAGACTTACTTCCTGTGAAACAGGAGCCGGGTGCAGGTCGGAGGGGCCGAAATCCTTGCTGCCCAGTCCGAAAACGACGGGCGACTTTCCATACAGACGATGAAAGAGCTGTCTTTGGGATTCAGAAAAAACACAATAATTCGTATTGCATTTTATGGCAAGATCTTGAATCCGCCCCTGGATAAAACGTTTTAAAGGACGATTATCCGAATGCTTCAAAACATCGTGAATGCCCAATACCCTTTTTGGGGACGTCAATTTTCGTGACGCGACGACCCACCATAATTCTTCCGTTATACAAGTATAAACGATATCGGGATTCCAGGCGTTGATATCCTGGACGATATCGGCATAAAAACCTAAATTACGGGGATCCCTTTGCCTGAATTTCCGTGGACAGAGATGTAACTGAATACCATTTTCCGAGGCGTAGGCCGTCATCTCCTCAGGGGAAACATAGATGGGCCTGTCCGTATAGTATACCGGATACCAGGCCACTTCAAATTCCCGGGCAAGGTATTTCAGCAGATTCAAATCGACATCCGCATAGCAATCAGGGTTTATATAGACCAGTTTCACGGCAAAACTATTTATCTATAGTAATATCCTTCAAGAATCGTTGGTATTCCTCATCAATAAACCGTTGCATCGACTCCATATATTCCGCATCTGCAAGTTTGATTGAAGCGATTACGTCCCGGTCGCCCCATACCTTTTCGAGATGGGATAGCCACTCGGAAGCGTTTTCTGCAACCAACATCGGCGCGTGTGCCTTGTCATAAAGGCCGCGCATACTATGAGGATGGACAATGGTCACCTTGTCATAAGAAACAGCCTCAAGGGTCTTAATCTTTAAACCTGTACCCTGATATACCGGGTTAATCGCGATGTCCGCCTTAGCATAAAAAAGTTCCGGGGAATCCACTGATCCCTCCAAAGAGATTCCGGGCATTCCCTTAAATTCAGGCAACTCCCGGCAAATCCTTCCACCAATCAGCAATTGGGCATCCGGGAAACGGGTAAGGATAGCAGGGAATATTTCCTTGACAAACCATTTGATTCCATTGATATTGAATCGATTCGGACCAGATAGAAAAACAATGTCATGATTCCCGGCAATCTTCTGAGGATGATAAGAATAAATACTGAAGATATCGTACACCCGGGAGCGTGGAGCAAGGAGACTGAAATAAGTCGCCTCTTCCTCTTGAATGGCGAATATGGCGTCTGCCCTCTGCATAGCCTTCGCCTCACTGTGTGCGTTTATATGGAGAATCCGTTCGCCAACCACAAGATTCTTATACGCAAAGCAATCGTGTGTCATCAACGCTTTGACAGGGATATGAATCCGGGTAAGCAGACGCGACAAGTCATAATAATGAATCAAACAGATATCAAAATGCATCTTGGCATCCAAGCGGTTCACAAAATGCGTCAAACCACAGGGATAATGATCGTCTACCCCCTCCTGGAAATGACAGAATGCCATTCTGAAGCGATAAAGCAGATTGAAAAGAAATTTTTGCAGTCTTCCTACCCGATAAAGATGAAAACGCTCTTTCCAATAATCGGCAGTCAGGGCGAGATCCCTGTCATACTCCGGCCATCTTTCTTTCTTTAACGGACGCTCCTCTATATACAGGAAATGAACCTCCAACCCAAGCGACTTCAATTTTTCAGCTTGTGTCAGAATCACATATCGGTTCCCCGCATTGGTCTGATGGGTAGGATCCTTGGCAACAATCAGTATCTTCATATCCTTTTCCTTTTCTTAAACCCCCGCATAAAGGACAGGACGATGTCTTTACCAGAAACGGAAAACTCTTTCCGACTCTTCAGCCACCGGAAAATTTCTGCAGGACGGGCCGCGATATCATTACAGATATAAACCTTAAGGCACTCAGCATAATAACGGGATGCCTGCGAAGGCAGAAGTCTGAGGTAAAGCTCATCTTCAGGCCATACCGGCTTTCGGGAAGACAATTCCTTTCTAAACCACTCCTGAGCAAGTTTCATGGCCCTCATCTTGAGGATTCCTCTGGGAGATTCGGTAATCGTATAAGGGCTGTTCCTGTAAAGGAAGCCTGGCCTTTGGGTATTGGCGATTCCATCTTCCCCCGATTTTGCGGCTAAATATGCTGTAATGTCATCTGCACCCCAAGCCAAAGGCAATGAGAAGAACCCTCCATTGGCACGCAGAACTTTTGCATCAAAACAAAAATCACCAATATACTGGTCACGTCCCTTCCAACGGTGCCATAGCAGAGAAAGCGAACTCTCCCACTCCGGCCTGCGTTCCTGCAAGTCTACGATGTCCCCTTTTTCATCGATAACGGTAGTCATCGCGTGATATACCCCCAGCCCCGGGAACCTGTCCATCAACGCGACATAGTCTTCCAGACAGGTCGGGACCAGCATATCGTCATCTCCCATACAAATGACATAATCACCGGAACAATAGGAAAGACAGCGGTTCCAATTGTCCGTCAGACGCTCGCTTCCGATGTTTTGTTCATTCCTGTAAAAGCGGACTTGGGGATGGTCTGAATAGGCCGTCAGGATCTTGTCAAGTCCTTCCGGAGAGCAGTCATCCACCACAATCAACTCCCAGTCCTGATAAGTTTGGGCCAGAACGCTGTCGACAGCCTGCTTTAGAAAAATCGCTTTATAGGCAGGAATGATGATGGAAAACTTCATATCAGTTTGCAAAGTATGGATTTAACATCCCGCTTTTCAACGGCTATCTGGAAAACAAGCGTATATACGGCGGTCAGCAGGACGGATAAGATCACCCTCAGCGCCAATCCCAAGCCCAGGAAATTTCCGCCCCACAACAACATACAAAGCGGAAGAAACGCCAGACAATACCTAACTGTCCCGGACAGGGGGAAGCGCACATCGATTACCTTGGTTACCTCCACCTGACTGAGGACAAGTATCAACAGTTCCGTCAGAATCCAGACCATTGCTGACCCCACAGAATTAAAAACGGGTACCAAGACGATATTGATCAAGGTCCCCAGCAATGCCCCGAAAATAGAATTACGCAGCAAAACCTTGTCCTTGCCCAATGGGATCAGCGTCTGGATAACCAGGATCTGCTCATAGCCGATGATGAAAATCAGCGGCGCCACCAGCCTCATCGGCAAAATGGCCCCTTCATAGCCGGGACCGGCGATAAGTGCGACGATGTCCGGAGCGGACACCATCATCCAGGCGACCAGGGGAAAAGAAAAACCGAAAAGCACCTGCACAGCCAGCGAAAAACCTGATTTGAATTCATCTCTTTTCCCGGCCGACAGCAGATTGGACATCCTGGGCATCATCACGCCGGTAAACGCAGCGAACAGTGCCATCACCATATAATATATCTTCGTAGCCGTCGAATAATAGCCTACCTCGTCATCCCCCGAAACAAAACCAAGGTAAGTGACATTGAAGGTTGTATACATCGACGTGAGTATGGCATACACGCCCAGAGTAAGCAAAGAACGGAATGTCGGAAGATATTCCGACCAGCATAAACGGATGCGGAACCGCCCTTTGGAAAATGCCAGATTGACCGCTGCGTTCAGAACGACCATCGCCGTTGACAGCAAATAATAAATCCAGACATCTTCCCGTTTCTGAACAAAGACAAAAACCGATACCACATACAACAACTTGATGATGATAGAACGAAGCGATATCAGTTTAAAATCCTCCAAGCCTTTATATACCCATTCGACAAGGAGGCAGTTGAACAGCAATTTGAACATCCCCAGGAACATCAGATCCTGATGGGCCTGAAACTGAGGAACCGTATAAGTCAGAATAGCCAGGACGCCCAACAACAAAGCCGTAAGGGACAGATTGACCGTAAAGATATTGGAGAAAACCTTATTGATGGATTCTTTGTCTCCACGGCATTTCGCAATTTCCCGAACACCGAGAGAATCCACCCCCAGCATGGAGAAAAGGGCGAAATAATTGATGACACTGTCTACGAAATTACAGGCGCCGATATTCGTCACCCCCAAGACCCTGGACACATAGGGGTAGGTCAGGAAGGGAAACACATAATTGGCCAGAACCAATACAATGCTGTAAAAAATATTTTTTTTCAGCGAGGGCATGGCATAGGATTACGGGCAACGATACTCCGATCGGAAAGGTATAAAAACATGGCGAACAACACCATGCAATTGACCGGCTGCGTAAACAGCGAGATGAGGGGTGCGTTGAACAAGACGGCCAGGAAATACATTTTCAGGAACATCGGAATGGATTTCCAGTACCGTGCAATGTAAAAAATGTAAAAGGCCACAAAGAGACAAAGCGTTGTAATCCCATAAAGGTTCACCGCTCCGACCATTCCCACATCCGAGTGATACAGGTTGAGACTGTCATACATATAAGTAATCATCTGCCCGTAATCGCTATTGCCCAGGGGGCCGTTTCCGAAAATGATGGAAAGGGGGCCTCCCCAGAACTCGAAAAGATAGGTCGTATAGGCCAGCAAACGCACATTGTCACCACTCAGGTCGCTCTGCGTCAGCAGGACAAGATCCTCAAAAAACGAGGCGCCTTTCGCCATAACGACGGCGATGCCCAGCGGGATGAGCAACAAAAGGACCCATTTCCCCTTGAAACGGGAATTGAACAGAAAAACCAGCAGGAAAGAGATCATCCCCACGGCCATGAACTGCCGGGTCTGATCCAGCCACAGCCCCAGGAATCCCACCATGAAAAGAATAAAACAAGCAGGTTTGAATCCCTTCGTCAATTGCTGGAAATAGTAGAAAATCAAGAACATGGAGAGGTATGGATCCTCTATGCAGAATCGGTAGATTCCGCTACGGACCTCTATCGGCCGGAAGAGGCCCTGCGCATTCAATCCTTCCGGCCGGAGAGAAAACCAATAGGAAGGATAGGTGAACTGCTGCAAAAGGAGTATCCCGATCCGGATGACGGCGAAAGCCGTCAATATCTGGATGAGATGAGCCGGCTTCATCTGAGTCTTATGCAACAGGAAATAGACGAGAGCAAGTCCGACCATCAAATACGCACGGAGGGACGTGAGGGGGGACTGGCCGTTCTCAAGCCAGCAGGGCAGGAAACTCAGCATCGGAACCAGCAAAAAACCCAGCATCCAATACTGAGCAGGCATCCGCCTGGGATTCTTACTGATAATGCAGATAAAGATTAAGAAAAGTACAAGAAGATTTGACAACCAGCCATAATAGGTCGGATTCACTCCGATGTACTCAAAATATCTTAAAGAGTGAAGATAGATAAAGATGACAAGGAAGAGGCCTACGTTATAGTATTTTCGCAGATCCAGCCAGGTCATTGACAATCAGATATTTTTCTGTTCGCACGCAAAACTAGCCAAGCCGCACAAGCCATGGCCCCCAAAACAAACCATAGCATCGCCAGTTTCACCTTGGACGGACTACCCTTATGAGGTGCCATGCCCGGCTGGATAACCACCAGGACAGGCGCTTCCAGCTGGACTTTTGCACGGGCCATCAACAGGTTCTGTGCTGTCTGGTTGTACATCTGGAACTTGAGACTTGCGATATTCTGCAGGCGCTGCTGCTCTATCATCGAACTCTGCATTACGAAACCCTTGTGGGAATC
>JAEEJZ010000030.1 GCA_016282145.1 Bacteroidales bacterium
CCACGGAGGCGGGGGATGCCGCTTCGGCGGCGGATATCGCCGCTTTGAACCAAGGCGGCGAGGTGTACTTCTATGTGCCGGAGAACAGTGCCGGCGTATTGCTGCCGGATAATCAGGACCAGTGGAAGAAAGTCCCTTCCCACATCGGGCAGATGGCCGGCCGCTGTACCTATATGCAGGTCTGGGGGCATTGGAGTACGCCAGGTGCATCGGCGGATGTCACCTATCGGATGTATCTGGGCCGGGACAACTGTTCGGATTTCAGCGTGGACGGCAATACGGAGTCCCTGCTGACCCTCTCCCTGACCGACGAAGGTGTCTTTACGGCTTCCTGGAAGGTGGAGATGCGCAATTTTCAGGATGGACGCCGGCTGCGTTTCGCCCAAGCGGCCCTGAGCCTGAGCCAGGGAGGGGGAGCGGCGAGCCTGGGCATCATTGCCGAACCCGCCGGTCTGGACTATCGCCTCTATGGAGACCCGGAGCCGCTGGAAGAGGCGGAATTGACGTATACGCTCTCAGGCGGGCAGTTGCATCTGCATACAGACTACATCGGCACGCAGCAGAAAAGCGCCCGCCTGTACCTCCGTTCCTGGGATGGCCTGCTTACGGATACCCTGACCGTGACGATCCCCTATGTGTCGGGGGACTTCAGCGATTTTACCTATGTGATGCCGCGTTACGTGGCGCAGTGGGGGAGTTTCCGCTTTCCCCACGCCAGTGCCTCCGCGCCCGTGCGCTTTGTCAGCGGCAATCGGAACCAATCCATCTATCCCGGCGCCGCCCGCTGGAACTTTATCGACAATGCGACGGGCCTGCAATTCCTCTATGACGGAAACACGACGGTCTGGGTAAAGGCCCGGGACCTGCCCCTGGGTAACGGTGATCCGCTTCCCCTGGTCGTGGCCTGCGGCAGCTTGAGCCGGCAACTCAGCCTCTATCCGGCCTCCGTGCCCCGATACGGCTTCTCGGAGCCCCTGGTACTCACGGAAAGCGGGAACCTGGCCTATGATGCCGCCGGCTGGTATGACAAGGAACTGGACCTTCATCTGCTCGGTGACGGAGGGGAAATCCTGGATTTTTCCACTTTTGCCACCCCGGACGCCGTGCTTTCCCTGACGGGCCAGACGCCTGGCGATGCCTCGCGCTATGCGGCCCTGAGTGAAGCCTACAGTTCATCGATGTGGGGAGAGTTCTCAGAAGGAGGCTATGCCGGCTATTCCATGTCTTTTCTGGAAGACGACTGGGAAAATCTGCTGCCGGAGAACAGTCTGGCCCGCTTCCGCCTCTGGGGACTGGCGGCTGAAGGCGACGAGCCTGCCTTGCTGGATTTCAATATCGTCAACGATGGCCTGAGCCGCTATTACGAGGAAGCCTTGCCGCTCACTGTGCTGCCGGCCTTTCCGGCGCAGCGCTTTCTGGGAGCGTATGAAAACCGACAGATCGCTCCCGGGGATTTGCGTGCCTCCTCGGTCGTCCTGGACTTCACGTCGGGCGACCATCCGGCCCCGGTCAGCCGCAATGTGAACTGGAGCCTCAGCGGAGCGGATTTTTCGCCTTCCGACAGGCCCGGCGCCTCGATGATGGTCTCCCGCCCCAGACGCTGTGCGAATGTCTCTTTTGACGGCAGTGCCCTCCATTTCAGTTATGACCGTTTAGCGGGGGACGCCCTTTGTGCCGGGGCTTACGGCCTTACGGGCGAGGTGGTCAACCCTCACAGCGGGCGCACCATCCGGGGTTGGTACACCTTTGATGTCATCCTCTATATGAGCGTGGGCGCCTGTGTGGATAATCTCGGAGAGACGGTCCTGGGCTATTCCTTTGTCCCTTTCTGTGAATATACCACGCCCTATGATTCCGACCTTTGGAACGACTGGCTTCCCACCATTCCCATCCTGGCCGTTCTGGAAAGCGGTCAGGCGGCACAGACCAGTCTGCATGTACCGCTGTCCGCGGGGGAGCATGCCTTCCCGCTGAGCCTGAACGGAGAGTATCGGCTTTCCCAGCATAACTACGCTTATAACTGCTATTACCTGTACAGTTACACCAACTGGCAGCATTTTGGAGATTTCCGTTTTTATCTGGACGGGAGGGAGACGACCACCCTGAACCTTACTCGGGAAGGCTACGCCGCGACAACGGCCTACTGCCACCCGGATTATGTGCGCGGTGCCAACGGCTACTACCGCCTCGTCCGTCAGCGGGACGTCGCCAATCTCCCCGCCGGCAACAGCTTCGGCCTCTCCAACTACCTCGTCGAAGCCGCCTTCGGCTCCTTTGACAGTCTGTAATTGCATTAGGAACTGTCTCCGGAAGCGAATTAAGCGAGGGGCCTGCAACGTTAGGGCACATTTACCCGGATAGGGTTGCGAAGCAACAAGTGCCCGTTGTTGCAGGCCTACTCGCAAGAGCGAAAGGAGATAGTTCCGGATTCAATCAGAAAACTGTCCAGCTGGTCCAGCAAAGCGGAATTTTGCGCAGCGTCGCACGAGAGCGCAGCGCCATTATGGCAGGGTGCGGCGCCGCAAATGTCGACGCCGAGGATGCGCCGTCCGCGACAGAGCGTCTGCAGCACCTCCTTCAACTGCGAAAAAAGCATCTCTCCCTGGTCCCAGTCCGTACGGAATTCGGCGGGGGAGAGGACATCCAGGTCGATGGAGAGAAAGAGCGGCAACTGCGGGAATGCGGACAGGGTGGAAAGCGCGGCGGAAAGGTCGGAAAAGCCCCGGATCCATACGTCGCAGCGCAGGAGCGACAATTCCCGGCGGGCCGTCGCCACCCAGTTGCCGCAACTCAGCATCCCTTCGTTAAAAGCGCCTGGTTGGTCGTCGGGGTGATGGTCCAGCAGAATCAGGGCGAAAGGCTCCTGCAACTGCTTCATCCTCAGGTAACTGACATAGTGGTAATCGCCGCTGCCCAGATAGCGCGGAACGCCGGGATCTTCCCCCGCGATACGCTCGCATATCAGGGTCGCCGCCTCGGCGCTGCAATAGCCGAGACTGCCCTCGATATCGGAAAAAGAATATGAAATTGTGCTTTTTATGCGGCTAAGGTAGCTATTTTGCGAAAAAATTCCTATATTTGTGGGTTAGTCAAACGAAATTGCGCCTATGGTAGCAGTGCAGCAGTATCCTCTCGATCCGGAGAAAGTATACTTCTCCATGGACGAGTTGACGCTCGAAACCGATGACGGCCCCGTTACTCTCAAGATGGGTGCCTGGCTCAATTTCGACCCCGTTCGCATCCACAAACTGATCATTAAGGAAAAGGTCCTCAAGGTCGATACGCTGGAGGTGCTCAACCCGCTGCTGAGCAAATTGCGCAGGGCGGATCCCGACTATTTCAAGCGGATTATGGGCCTCAAACTGATTATCGATTACCCGGGTTATTCCAGCGGCATCCTTGCGAAGATTCCCTTTGAAAACGAGCCGGTCAGTTTCTACAAATGGTGGCGAAAAGGGAAGCACGAGGACAAGGTCCATCTCTCGCTCGGCAATCAGATCATCCTTTTCCAGAAGGTTTCGATGATGGATCCGAAGATGTTGCTCAAGAAGGATTTTGAACTGCTTGGCGCCCGGCGATGACCCTTACCCTCCTGCCGGACAGCGCACCCCGCCGCCTTTCCTTTTACCTCTCGCTGGAAGAATATCTTTCTTCTGTTTATGGCGAGGGCTTTTTTTTATGGGAAACGGCTCCCTGTGTCATTCTGGGGCGCAACCAGGATGCCCCGGCCGAAGTGAATCTCGATTATTGCCGTTCCCATCAGATCGAAGTCTATCGACGGAAGAGCGGAGGTGGCTGCGTCTATTCCGGTCCGGGCAACCTGATGATCTCCTGTATCGTCCCTCCGGCCCCCGTCCAGGAGAGTTTTACCGCCTATCTGCAATCCCTGGCCGCGACCCTGGCTTCCCTTGGCGCAGAGGCCGTCACGACGGCCAATAACGATATCCTCTGTGGGGGCAGTAAAGTCTCCGGCAATGCATTTTTCAGTACGCCCCGGGCGGGAATCATTCACGGGACGCTGCTCTATGACATGGACTTTTCCTTGATGCAGTATGCCCTGACTCCTTCCGGGGAAAAACTCCGCAAGCACGCCGTCGCTTCAGTCCGGCAGCGGGTGGCCAACCTGAAGGAACTCTATCCGACGCTCGATGAAACGGTACTGAAAGCCGCGCTGACGCAGACCTTTTCCTCCGGAAGCCGCGTTCTGACCACGGAGGAAATGCAGCGGGTGGAGCAAATCGAGCGATCCTATCTCTCCCCGGATTTTATTCTTGGTAAAGTCCGCTAAAAAGAGTATCTTTGGAGTGTTTATGGAAACACTCAAACTTACTCCCCTGCACGAGGCCCATCTGGCGCTTGGTGCAAAGATGAGTCCGTTTGCGGGCTTTGATATGCCCATCAGTTACAGCGGTATCGTGGATGAGCATAATGCGGTGCGGAATGCCGCCGGCGTTTTCGATGTCTCCCATATGGGTGAGGTTGAAATCTCCGGTCCCGCTGCGGAGGCTTTTGTGAACCATATCTTCACCAACGAGGTCCGCGGCATGCAGCCGGGCGCCATCCTTTACGGGATGATGCTCTATCCGGACGGCGGCGTGGTGGACGACCTGCTGGTGTATCGCCTCTTCAGTGAAGCGCCCGCTTTCCTGCTGGTCATCAATGCTTCCAATATCGAAAAGGACTACGACTGGATGCGCGCGCAGGCGGAGGGCTATGACCTCAGCCTGCGCAACCGTTCCGAGCAGTGGGGACAGATTGCCCTGCAGGGGCCCGACAGCGAGAAGATCCTTGCTGAGGTGCTGGGCATCAAGGAAGGGGAGCCGCTGCGCTTCTATACCTTCGTCCAGACGACTTGGCGCGGAGATCCGCTGATCCTCAGCCGCACCGGCTATACCGGCGAGGACGGCTTCGAACTGTACTCCACGCCCGCCTCTACCCGCCTCCTGTGGAAAACGCTCATCGACGCCGGGGTGAAACCCTGCGGTCTGGGTTGCCGGGATACCCTCCGTTTCGAGGCGGGGATGCCCCTCTACGGCCACGAACTGAGCGAAGAGATTTCTCCGGTAATGGCCGGCCTGTCGATGTTCTGCAAACTGGACAAGGATGAATTCATCGGCAAGGAAGCGCTTGTCGCCCAAAAGGAAAACGGCCCGGCCAGGCGCCTGGTGGGCATCGCCCTGGAAGAGAATGCCGTCCCGCGTGCCGGTTATCCGGTGGAGCTGGAGGACGGAACGCCCGTAGGCGTCGTCACCACCGGCTATCATTCCCTCACGCTGGACAAGAGCCTCTGCTTCGCGCTCGTGGACAGCGCCTATGCCGCCCTCGACACGCCGCTCTGGATCCATATCCGCCGGCATAGTTTCCGCGGCAGCGTCGTACGCAAGAATTTTTATAAAACCAACTATAAGAAATGAGTATTGTCAAGGAAGGACTCATGTACAGCGAGTCCCACGAATGGGTCAGGATGGACGGCGACGTCGCCATCATCGGCGTATCCGATTTCGCGCAGTCCGAAATGGGAGACATCACTTATGTCGATATGCCCGACGAGGGCGATGCCATCGAGCAGGGCGAGGATTTCGGTGCGTTGGAGAGCGTCAAGGCTTCCAGTGAACTGTATGCGCCGGTTTCCGGCACGGTCATCGCCTGTAATACCGAACTGGAGGATGCCCCGGAACTGATCAACAAGGACCCTTACGCCGCCTGGATCATCAAGGTGCAGGTCAGCGACAAGGCGCAGTTGGCCGCCCTGATGAGTGCGGCTGCCTATGCGCAGAAAGTGGGTGCCTGATGGCGCAGCTTCCTTTCTTTCCCCATACGCAGGAAGATGTGGCCCGGATGCTGGAACGCGTCGGGCTCTCTTCGTTACAGGAACTGTATTCCGATGTCCCGCAGGAGTTTCTTTACCGCGGGGAATATGACCTGCCTTCCGCACTGAGCGAAAGCGAAGTCAAGGCCTCGCTGGAGGCGTTTGCCGCCAGGAACCGCAAGTTGACGGTCTTCGTGGGCCAGGGCGCGTACGACCACTACACGCCTTCCGTGATTCCGGCCCTGTGCGCGCGTTCGGAGTTCCTTACCGCCTATACGCCCTACCAGTGCGAAATTTCGCAGGGTACGCTGCGTTATATCTTTGAATTCCAGTCGATGATCTGTGCCCTGACGGGCCTGGATGTAGCCAACGCTTCGGTCTATGACGGAGCGACGGCCGCTGCCGAAGCCGCACGCATGTGCGTCGCGTCCACGCGCAAGCGCAACCGCATTATCGCTTCGGAGGGACTGCTGCCCTGCGTGCGGAAGGTGCTGGAAGCCTATGCCCGTTACGGCGGTTATGAACTGCTGGTCAGCGATCATCCGCTCGATGCGCTGGATGCGAACGTCGCCGGCGTCATCCTGCCTTCCATCGACCGTTCCGGCGCCATTGTCGACCTCGAGGGCGCTGCCGATGCCGTCCACACGGCCGGTGCGCTGCTCGTGCTGTACTGCGATCCTTCGGCATTGGCCGTGTTGCGCAGTCCTGCCGACTGGGGCGCCGATATCGCCATAGGGGATGCGCAGCCGCTGGGAATGCCGCTGTCGTACGGCGGTCCCTATGCGGGCTTCATGGCCTGCCGCGAAGCGCTGATGCGCAAATTGCCCGGCCGTATCGTCGGTCAGGCCCGCGATGCGCAGGGACATCGCTGCTTCGTGCTGACCCTTCAGGCGCGCGAACAGCATATCCGCCGCGAAAAGGCTACTTCGAACATCTGTTCCAACGAGTCGCTGATGGCGCTCTGGGCGACGATCTATCTTTCGCTGATGGGACCGGAGGGGATGAAGGAACTCAACGCCGCCTGCTACCGTTCGTCGCATTACCTGCGCGAGCGCCTGCTCTCCACCGGACTTTTCGAGGCAGCGGAGCCGGGCGGTTTTATCAAGGAATTCGTCCTTCGGCCGCGCACGGACGCATCGCGCCTGCACAAGTACCTGCTGGACAAGGGCTTCTTTGCCGCCTTGCCCACGGAGGAAGGCAGAGTGAGTTTCTGTGTGACCGAGCGGCGGACGAAGGAAGAAATCGACGCGCTGGTCAGCGCCGTTGAACAATTTGCAGAGGAGGAGGGGAGATGAGTTACTACGAAAAACTGATATTCGAGCTCTCCAAGCCCGGCCGCAGGGGCGCTGCCGTTCCCAGCGGTACGGGTGAAGTGAAAGTTCCCTTCGGGGACGGCGCCAAATGCTGGCGCAGCGAAGCCCCTGCCCTTCCTGAAGTCAGCGAGCCCGATGTGGTGCGCCACTATACCCGCCTCAGCCAACTGAATTTCGGTGTGGACGGCGGCTTCTACCCGCTGGGCAGCTGCACGATGAAATACAATCCCAAGGTCTGCGAGGATGTCCCGGCCCTTTTCGCCGGCCTGCATCCCCTGCAGGACGAGGAGACGACCGCCGGGGCGCGCGAACTGCTCTCCGGCGCGGAACGCTTCCTCTGTGCGCTGACCGGGATGAAGCATTTCACTTTCAGTCCCTGCGCCGGTGCGCACGGGGAACTGACAGGCTTGATGATTATCCGCCGCTACCACGAAATGCGCGGCGATACCGCCCGAACCCGCATCCTCGTTCCGGACAGTGCGCACGGCACGAATCCCGCCTCCGCCGCCATTTGCGGGCTGGAGCCGGTCACGGTCCCTTCCGGTCCCGACGGACTGGTGGATCCCGAAGCGCTGCGCCCCCTGCTGGGGCCCGACATCGCCGGTATTATGCTGACGAATCCCAATACGCTCGGACTTTTTGAAAAGCATATCAAGGAGATTGCGGAATTGGTGCACGGCTGCGGCGGTCTGCTCTATTACGATGGCGCGAACCTCAATCCGCTCGTCGGCGTGCTGCGCCCGGGCGACATGGGCTTCGACGTGATGCACGTGAACCTGCACAAGACCTTCTCTACCCCTCACGGCGGCGGCGGTCCCGGAAGCGGTCCCGTCGGCGTATGTGAAGCATTGAAGGATGCGCTCGCGCAGGTGGACGGCAAGGTTTCCGCCTTCCACGGCAATTTCGGCGTCATTGTGCGGGCCTATGCCTACATCCTTATGCTGGGCCGGGAGCACGTGAAGGAACTCGGTCCCTTCGCCACCCTGGCTGCCAATTACATCAAGGAATCGCTCCGGGACAAATTCAAACTGCCCATCGACAGTGTCTGCAAGCACGAATTCGTCTTTGACGGACTGATCGATGACGGCGGACGCGAAGGGGTTCCCGCTGCGACGACGCTTGATGTAGCCAAGCGTATGCTGGATTATGGCTTCCACGCGCCGACCATCTACTTCCCGCTGCTCTTCCATCAGTCGATGATGATCGAACCGACGGAAACCGAGTCGCTGGAAACGCTGGACGAATGCATCGCCGTCCTGCGCAAGATTGCCGATGAAGCGGCGGTAGACCCGTCGCTCCTGAAGTCGGCACCCCACAATACTCCCATCGGCCGTCCTGACGAAACCGAGGCGGCCCGGCATCCCATCCTCAAATTTACGGCGGAAGCGTGAAAAGACTGCTCATCATAGGTGCGGGCCCGGGAGGCTATGAAACCGCCGTAGAGGCGGCTGCAAGGGGTGTTTCCGTTACGATTTTCAATGACGGTCAGCCCGGGGGGACCTGCCTGAACGAAGGCTGCATCCCCACCAAGACCTTCTGCGCTGCCGCCCATGCCTTCCGCCCCGGAGAAGATGACCCCCAGGCTTTTATGGAGGCTTTGCAGGAGCGGAAGAATGCCGTAGTGGAGCAATTGCGTACCGGCGTGCTGAGCCTGCTGAAACATCCCCTGATCGAGTATGTGCCCGAGAAGGCGCAGTTCGTCGCTCCGAATCGTCTGGCGGCTGCGGGCCGCGAATGGGAGGGCGATGCGGTCATTGTCGCAACAGGCTCCGTCAGCGCTTCGCTGCCGATTCCTGGGGCACAGTATTGCCTGAATTCCACGCAATTGCTGGAACTAAAGGCCGTTCCTGCGCGGCTCGGCATTATCGGCGGGGGAGTCATCGGCCTGGAATTCGCTTCGGTCTTTGCCGCGCTCGGCGCTTCCGTCACCGTCTTTGAGTATTGCAAGAATATCCTGCCCCGCTTCGATGCGGACATCGCCAAGCGTTTGCGGCAGTCGCTCGTGAAACGCGGCATCCGCATCCTGACGGGGGCGCAGGTGCAGGAAGTGGG
>JAEEJZ010000031.1 GCA_016282145.1 Bacteroidales bacterium
AACACGACCATTTCGACGTACGGCTTCGCGCCGGTGTCGCGGCAAAGGGGCACCTGTACATCACAACTCCCGTGAGCGGTAAACTGATGATCCAGCCCATCGGGGATGCGGGCGCCTTCATCGTCACGCCCGACATCGCCGACATCGACCCGACCATCAGTTCCGGACGCATCGATGTCGAGATCCGCCGCAATCCCGATGTAGAAGGCGACCAGACCGGAAAGTACATCACCCTTTCCTTCTCCGTGGAAGCCGGCGAACGCGAAATCGACGCCAATTCCGAAATCCTCAACGGAAAGACCTACCGCTTTATCCTATGATCCGCCGCCTGTCATATCTGCTTGCCCTTTGGCTGCTTTTCCTGCCGCTTTCCTGCGTCCAGGAGATGGGCGACGACCTGCCTGACGGACCCTATATCCAGCTGGATGTCTATTGCAACGACCCGCTGGAGAGCAAGGCGGGCGCAGACGGCGTGCGGGACGGAGTGGACCGCTACAATGAGAACCTGATCAACAGCATAGACTTTTTCTTCTGGCCCGCCGGGGCGGAAGGACAGGATGCGACCTTCCACGTCAAGCGGACTTCCGGGAACCGCAGAAGCGATGTATTCCGCATCGAGCTGACCTCCGAAGACATCAACAACAAGATCTTTCCTTCCTATCCCTCGGACATCCGACAGGCCAGGGTAATGGCCATCGTCAACTACCCCGGCACCCTTGTCCCTGACGAGAACGATCTTTCCGGGACCTCGGTGGAAACCTTGGAATCCCTCGTCGTCACCAGCGATTTCGTTTCTCCGACGGACCACAAGCAGACTTCCTTCATGATGAGCGGCAGCACCGTCATCGACCTGCGCGGACGTTCCCAGATTATGGCGGCGACCGGGACGATAGCGCTCGAGCGCTATGCCTGCAAGATGACCGTCGCCGTCAAGGTGGCCGACGAAGTCACCCTGTCCAACGGAGAAGTCTGGCACCCGATGCTGGAGGGTATGGAAATTTACCTGGTCAACGCCGTGAACACCGTGGCGCTGGGCGGAGAGGATGAAACGCCGGAGTATTTTTCCTATTCCGCCAACCGGAAGAAGTTCGTCCGCAAGGACCTCGAGGGGAACTACGTCCCTTACCTGGATATGGACGGGGACTATTACAACACCTTCCCCATGTATATGTATCCCCAGCATTGGACCTACGGTTCCAACGGAGGATACGACCGCGAACCCTACCTGAAACTCGTGGTGCCCTGGGCAAGGAGCGCGGAGGGCGACTATGCCTCCACCCAGAAACAGTTCTACTACAAGATCGTGATGCCGGACGATGCGCGCAGCGGCTTCAGGCGCCGTTTTGCCCGCAACAACTGGTACCACGTCAATATCGACGTGAGTATCCTCGGGGCGGAAACCGACGAGGCCTCCGTCACCATCTATACCGGCTCCTGCTATTGCGTCTACTGGCAGGACAAGGAAGTGGTCATCAAGCAGGCGGAAATCGGAAACGCCCGTTACCTTTCCGTGGACAGGAACCGCTACGAACTATATAATGTCCCGTCGGTGGACATCCGCTATACCACCAGCCATCCCGTCATCATCAAGGAGGGCAGCATCCGGGTGACACGTCCCTATTACGGAGAATCCGGAGCCGGGACCCAGACCCTCGGCGGCATCGTGCGCAAAGCCGGTAAAAACGACATTTACAAGGAAGGAAGCCTGTATCTGGACTACCCGGAGTCCTACCGTATCAACCTCTCGGAGGACCATCGGGACTGGTTCGAGAATACCGGAACCTCCATCCTCTACAAACATATCTTGAACAACGACTACACCAGTTCGATGTTCGACTACTCGCCCTATGACGTATCCTTCTCGCTGGTGCACGAAGACAGGCCGGACGACGACCGTTTCCGCAAGGACATCACCCTGCTGCAGCGGCCGGCCATCTATATTGACGCCCTACCCAATTCGGATTCGACCGTCGTCTTCATCAAGAATGGTTCGGCCGGAAGAAAACTCTATAAATCAGACTATTGGGGCTATGTCTATGTGGATAACGAGCAGCTGGTGCGCCGCAGCGAGGCGGAACTGATTGAGTTCCAGGACCTTGCGGACAGCCTGGGTTACACGCTCGAAGAATACCACTGGCGCGCCATCTGGTACACCGGCGGCAGCCGCGATCTCTTCAACATCTGCGTGACGGTGCTGCCCGCCAATTCGGACCTGGTCATCGGGGACCCGCGCATGGACGAGGTGGACAACCTCCGGGATGATTTCCACGAGGGTCCGGCCCTGTACGGCCCCTCCCCCAGGCGGCTGCGCTGGTATCGCCCCACCGAGTCTTCTTCGCGTACGGAAAATATGCTGGCGCCCAGTTACCGCATTGCCACCAAGCACGGTGGTATCGAATTCGGTAACCTGAACTTCGAACAGGCGAAGTGGCGCTGCGCCACCTATCAGGAGGACGGCTTCCCGGGCGGACGCTGGCGGCTGCCGACCAAGGGAGAAATCAAGTTCATCTCCCAGTTGTCCGCCAACAAGATTTTCACCTACCTGTTCTCGAACTCCGTGTATTGGTCCGCCAACGGGGCAATTCAGGTGTCGGACGGCACCGTAAAGGACAGTGACAGCAAAAACGCACTGACCCGCTGCGTCTATGACAGCTGGTACTGGGGGAACGAACAGCACGAACCGCGTACGGAATTTGTCTGGGGGGATATGGAATGAGAAAAGGGCTCTCATATCTTTTGCTGATGGCGGCGCTGCTGCTTCCGCTCTTCTCCTGCGTACAGGAAAAGGCGGAGGCGGAAAACGGCGCACCCCTGCCCGAAGGCGCCCAGGTCACGCTCAACTTTTCCGTTTGCGGCGACGGCCTCGCCGAGGCGCCCTCCCGCGCCCTGGACGAGACGGTTCCGCTGGAGAACCTCTACCTGGCGGTATTCGGCAGTTCGGGCTATCTCAAGGAGTATGTCCAGGCCAACCTGCTCGAAAAAGTAGATAGCATCTACAATTTCTCCGTCACGCTGACCCTCTCCGACAGCCCCCGAATCATCCATTTTATCGGCAATGCTCCGGAGACCCTTCCTTTCGGCTATGCCGAAGCGGTGATGCCCGCGCTGCTTTCAGACAGGGGGAAGGGTGCCTATTGGCAGATGAAACGGCTGGACGGCATCCGCGCGCTCAAGAGCACGACCACTTACATTGATTCCCGCGGAGCCTCCGTCAGCCCGGGAGATTATATTGACCAGAACGGGAACAAGGTGGTCAGCGGCAAGGGCTATGCCCCCGATGACGATACCGCCGCCGCCTTCACCCTCATCCCGATGATACGTAACTGGGCGAAAATCGTCGTCATCGGCGAAGAACCCGACAGTTCTTACTTTACGCCCTTCAGTTATACGGTGGTCAATGTCCCGTCCCGCGGCACCGTGGCTCCCCACAGCGCCGTTACCGGCTTCATCTCCAACTACCACACCCTCGGCTTCGATGACCTGGAAGATATGCACTACCCCGCAAACCTGCCTCCGGGAACGACTTTCGACGAATCCGTCCCGTCCGTGGACGACTTCCAGAACTGTACGGGCGGCGTCGCCCCCGTAGGGAGCAATCATGCGGTCTATCTTTACGAGCGGCCCGTACCCACCTCAAGCATTCCGCCCAGTTATATCATTATCTACGGCCACTACCGGAATCCGGAAGACCTGGAGCACGAGGGGGACTATTTCTATAAGGTGGACCTGATGGTCGATGCGGAATACTATCCCGTCTTCCGCAACTTCAAATATCAGGTCATCATCCGGAAAATCCTCTCCCAGGGGCACCATACCCCGGTAGCAGCGGCGGCGGCAGCGGGCAGCGCCGACGTTTCGGCCGACATCACCGCCAGCCACCTCGCCGACATTTCCGACGGCCAGGGACGGCTTGCCATCCAGCCGTGGATGGCCCATACCTTCTCCGATACCCAGACGGACAATGTCCTGTTGCACGCCTATCTGATGAGCGACATCTACCACGAGACCATCGATATGAACCCGGCCTCCGTCACGGTCGAGAAGTTGCCGATGCCTTACGGTGCGGAGGACCTGATCACCGAGCTTTCCATCGATCCGCCCTCCACGGATCAAGGCTCCGTAGGCTGGAGGACCATCCATTTCTCCACCACGGACCCGGGGACGACCATCCGCAGCCAGACCATCCGCATTACCGGACGCCACGAATACGGCCGCCTCTACCGCGATGTCGTCATCACCCTGCAGCCCATCCAGCCGATGAAGGTGGACTGCGCATACAAGCGTGTCCCTACGGAAAAGGGCGCGCCGCAGACCATCAGCGTCAGTATTCCCGACGGCCTTTCCTCCTCCATGTTCCCGCTGCTCTTCCAGATCGAGCCGGAAGACAGAACCCTGAGCCCGGACGGCAGCAAGGAGAACAACAACCTTCCCGTAGAAAGCGGGACCTCCATCTCGGAGCACCCCGGTTACGCCGGAAGGCCCTCCTACCACTTCGTCTATACCCTCTCCTGGGAGGATTATCGCCGCCTCGCCGTCATACAGGACGATGAGGACCGCTACTGGCGTACCTTCCACTGTTATTTCAAGACCAACCGCAACGAAAACGCCACGACGGTGTGGGTGAAGAACGAATATTTTGACATCGGCAGCGTCTCCTTCGTGAATTACCGCTCCTCCATGTCGTTCCGCAACCTGAACTTTACCGATCCCATTCCGATGGAGGAGGATGCGCCGATCTCCGTGCAGTTCACGGTGGACGAAGACCCCACCCTTTCCTATCCGGAGGATTATCCCATGATCCAGATCCGGCCGCAGGGCCTGATGCCCGTCTCCGAAGAAGTGATTCCGGGTCCGGTGAGCGGCACTTATGTCTTCAAGCCCGAATCCAAGAATGTCACCCTGGACTTCGTGACCATCACCGCGGACGGTGACCTGATGGTGGAACTCAGCGCGGAGGAATACCAGACCAATACCCTGCGCAGCCACTTTTTCTCCCGGGTTGGTCTGGTGGACGGACATCAGCTTTCCAGCACGAACTACTGGTCCAACGTCGTCTGCGGGCGCGTCAATTCCGATGCGAACAAGACCGTCCTCTTCGGCTACTGTGACGATCCCGAAGCGCTGAATGTCCCCGTGACGGTCAGCTTCCTTTCGGATACCAGACTCAGCGCCACCAAACCCACGACCTTCCCCTGGACCCCTACCGGGCCGCGGGGACAGTACGGCCTCCCTACCTACCACGAGATCGAGTTCAAGACACCTTCGCCCAAATCCTACAACCCCATCGAGTTCACGCTGAGCGCGCCGGGATATGTGGTGGAGACCGTCCGCGCGGGACGGCTCAACGGTAACATCTATACCCAGCAGATTACCACCTCCAATGTCTTCAAACCTGGCAACACCTATGGTTTCAGCGTGGACAACCCGCAGTTCACCTTCCAGATGGACAAGGGCATCGTGCACAATGTCACGGTCAGTTTTGACAATATCAGCGCCATCCGTGATGCCTATCCCGTGGGGGTGATGATTCCGGCAGGGGAAAGTTGTACCATCACTGTGGAAAGCAGCCGCGCCGAGTGTTATGTGTTCTATATCGAATTCATCATCCAGGCACGCGTGACCTGGGAGAGTGTCCGCCAGAATCTCTGCCCTGCCTCCGCAGAGACGGCCACCGGAACCTTCGAGGCCTATCCGGGCAATGACACGCAGTACCTCTGGCACCTGCCCGAACATACCCATTCGGCGAGCATCACCCTTACGGCCAAGGACGGAAGCCCCATCTGCATCAGCGGCATGGTGTTGAAAACTTATCGTGGTGTTTTCTACGAATAGGCATCCTCTTCTCAAAAATTATCCCTACCTTTATCGTCCGTAAGAAAACGACGGACAGCATCACTATGAAAAAGTCAGTTCTCCTCCTTGCAGCCGTGTTGGCAGCCCTTTTTGTATCCTGTAAGAAAGAAGATCCGCAGCGGATCCAGATTAGCGTCAAAGGGGACGGTTCCGCAGAAAGGACGGAACTTGCCGAGAATGTGAAGGCGACGGTAGAAATTGCCGTACCGAACAAACTCGCAGGCCTGACCCTTTCCATGGAACTCGGGGAATTCAACACCATCGCCAATCAGTATATCGACATCAGCGTGAACAAGGGAACGACCAAGAAGAACGCGGTCTTCGACCTGATCGACGATTCCAAGGTGGTTGCCTTCCTCCAGGGACTCGGCGTCGCTGCCGGAAAGAATCTGCTCGACAGCGAATCGCTCTCCGTGGATATCAAGAAGGTCATCCTCGCGCTGATCAAGGACCAGATGGTGGACAATGACCGGAGTTTCTCCGTCACGGTGAACGTCATCGACAAGGAGGGCGCTGAGGGGGCCGCCACCCTGCGCTTCCACTATACCAGCGCTCCGGAAATCGTCTGGCCTGAGAATTCTTCGTTCTCCCCCATTACCCTCAATCGCAATTCCGCCCCGGTAGTGGGCAACCTGTTCAAACTCCAGGTCCGCGCACAGGGGAAGATCGCCTCGCTGGTGATTTCCCTGGGAGAGGAAAAGGCCGACCCCAGCCTGATCAGATGGGTCGTGAACCGGGTGGAAGGCGACAAACCCGTCATCTCCCTCACGACGGACCCGACTGCAAGCAACTACTTCCGAAACTGGTTCCCCACCGATGTGAAGGGCGCCGGCAGCGCCATCTTGAATTTCGTCTTTGTCCAGGAGAATCTTCCCGAATTTTCGGACAAAGAATCCTTGAACGAGTTCACCATCACGGTGACGGATAACTTCGGCAAGACCATTCAGGCCAAAGCCCCCTTCCTGGTCCCGGCTAAAGTCCAGCTGTAAGCATGCAGAAAATCATCATTTTGGATTTCGGTTCCCAGGTCACGCAACTCATCGGCCGCCGCCTCAGAGAACTGAACGTTTACTGTGAAATCTACCCTTACAACAAAGTCCCCGCGCTGGATGAGAGCGTCAAGGGCGTCATCCTGTCCGGAAGCCCCTGCTCCGTGCGCGACGCGAATGCCCCCCAGGTAGACCTGGGGCTTCTTCGTGGAAAAAGGCCGCTGCTGGGCATCTGCTACGGCGCACAGTATCTGGCCCATACCGGCGGCGGGAAGGTGGAAGCCTCCAATACCCGCGAGTACGGCCGGGCCATGCTCAGGGTAGTGGCGGATTCGCCCCTGCTCAAGGGCATCAGCGCGGAAACGCAGGTGTGGATGTCCCACGGGGATACCATATCGGCCCTGCCGGAAGCTGCGGAGGTGATTGCCTCCACGGCCGATGTCGTCAACGCCGCCTTCCAGTTCGCAGGGGAACCTACCTTTGCCGTACAGTTCCACCCGGAAGTGTACCACACCAGCGAAGGGACCCGGATGCTGTCCAACTTTGCGCTGGACATCTGCGGCTGCAAGGGAGACTGGACGCCGGATTCCTTCATCGAGACGACGGTGGAGGACCTGCGCGCTCAGATCGGGCAGGAACGCGTCATCCTGGGCCTCAGCGGTGGCGTGGATTCCACGGTGGCCGGCGTGCTGCTGAACAAGGCCATCGGCAGCCAGCTCACCTGCATCTTCGTGAACAACGGCCTGCTGCGCAAGAACGAGTTCGAAGACGTGCTCTCCTCCTACAAGGATATGGGACTGAACGTGATTGGGGCCGACGCCTCCGCGGAGTTCCTGGAAGCCCTCAAGGGGGTGAGCGAACCCGAGGCCAAGCGCAAGATTATCGGCCGGCTGTTCGTGGAGACCTTCGACAAATACGCCAAACAGATTGAGAACGCCCGCTGGCTGGCCCAGGGAACCATCTATCCGGATGTCATCGAGAGTGCCGGCATTCCCGGCATCGCCTCCAAGATCAAGAGTCATCACAACGTGGGCGGTCTGCCCGAGGAGATGAATCTCAAGATCGTGGAACCGCTGCGCATGCTCTTCAAGGACGAGGTGCGCCGCGTGGGACGGGCCCTGGGCATCCCCGCCGCACTCATCAACCGGCATCCCTTCCCGGGACCTTCGCTGGCCATCCGCATCCTCGGCGATGTCACGGAAGAGAAACTCCGCGTCCTGCGTGAAGCCGACGACATCTATATCCGCAGCCTGCGCGCCTACGACTGCACGGGAATGGGCTTCCCCTGCGCCTCGGACCCGCGCGAGATGGCGACCAATCTTTACGACGCCATCTGGCAGGCGGGAGTGATCCTGCTGCCCGTGAAGAGCGTGGGGGTGATGGGCGATGAGCGCACCTACGAGAACCCCGTGGCCCTGCGCGCCGTGGTTTCCACGGACGCCATGACGGCCGACTGGTTCCCCTTCCCCTATGATTTCCTGCGGGACGTCTCCAATGAGATCATCCGGAAAGTCCGCGGTGTGAACCGCGTAGTCTATGACATTTCTTCCAAGCCACCGGCAACAATTGAATGGGAATAATGAGTAAAATCGATGTCGTCCTCGGACTCCAGTGGGGAGACGAGGGCAAAGGAAAGGTGGTGGACGTACTCGCCCCCGCCTACAAAGTGGTCGCCCGTTTCCAGGGCGGCCCCAACGCCGGACACTCGCTGGTCTTTGACGACGGCGCCTTCGTCCTGCACACGGTTCCTTCCGGCATCTTCCGCGAAGGGACGGTGAATATCATCGGCAACGGCGTGGTGGCGGATCCCGTCATCCTGACCGAAGAGATCCACGCCATCGAGGAAAAGGCGGGACCGATCGGCGGACGGCTACTGCTTTCCCGGCGCGCGCACCTGATCCTGCCGACCCACCGGATGCTGGATGCGGCGAGCGAAGCCGCGAAGGGCAAGTCCAAGATCGGCTCGACGCTCAAGGGCATCGGCCCGGCGTATATGGACAAGACCGGCCGCAACGGGCTTCGTTTCGGCGATCTGGAGCATCCCGACTGGCGCAGCAAGTACGAAGCGCTCAAGCAGAAGCACCTCGGCATGCTTTCGCTTTATCCCGATTTCCATTTCGATATCGCTCAGTACGAGCAGCAGTGGTTCGCGGCGGTCGAGGAACTGCGCCGCTTCCCCTTCATCGACGGGGAGGTGACCGTGAACGGCTATCTGGACGACGGGGTGCCGATGCTGGCCGAAGGAGCCCAGGGCTCGCTGCTGGACATTGATTTCGGCTCCTATCCTTTCGTCACATCTTCGAACACGATGGCCTCCGGGGTCTGTACGGGCCTGGGCGTGGCGCCTTCGCGCGTCGGCCGCGTGTACGGCATCTGCAAGGCCTACTGCACCCGCGTGGGCAGCGGCCCCTTCCCTACCGAACTCTTTGATGCGGACGGGGAGAAACTGCGCAGTATCGGACACGAGTTCGGGGCGACGACCGGACGGCCCCGCCGCTGCGGCTGGCTGGACATGGTGGCGCTCAAGTACGCCGTGATGATGAGCGGGGTGACGGACCTGATCTTGATGAAGTCCGATGTGCTGGACGATTTTGAGACGGTGAAGGTGGCGACGGCCTACCGCAAGGACGGGAAGTTGCTGGAGTCGTTCCCCTATGACGGCGGGGAGCAGGTGGAGCCGGTATACCGGGAGTTTGCCGGGTGGCAGTGTGATCTGAGCAAAGTCCGCTCGTATGAGGCGCTTCCGCAGGCGTTCAAGGAGTATGTGGCGTTTATCGAGGAGCAGACGGGATGTCCGGTGCGGATTATTTCGGTCGGCCCTGAACGGGACGCGGTAATTGTTCGATAATAATTAACAACGGGCACATGTTCTGTAGCCAATATCCTCTGCTCCCTGTCGCTTCGCGACCCTGTCCGGGTAAATGGTCGCAGAGGACATCGTCTACATCACTATATGTGCCCTTATGTATAAAAATATGGGAGCTATAACAGCTACAGACTTTCATTTTCCGGGACAGAAGGGGAAGTATGTGGGGAAGGTACGGGATGTGTATGATATGGGCGACCGCCTGGTGATGGTGGTCACGGACCGGATTTCCGCCTTTGACGTGGTGCTGCCCGAGGGGATTCCCTACAAGGGACAAGTGTTGAACCGGATTGCCGCGCGTTTTCTGGATGCGACCGCCGATATCCTGCCGAACTGGAAGACGGCCGTTCCGGATCCGGCGGTGACCGTCGGTCTGAAATGCGAGCCTTACAAGGTGGAGATGGTCATCCGCGGCTATCTTTCCGGCCACGCCTGGCGCGAGTACAAGGCCGGCAAGCGCACGATCTGCGGAGTCCCGATGCCGGAAGGCATGGTGGAGAACCAGAAGTTCCCCGAGCCCATCATCACGCCTACGACCAAGGCGGCCGAGGGGCACGACGAGGATATCTCCCGCGAGGAGATCATCGCCTCCGGGCTCGTCCCGCGCGAGGAGTATGAGCAGCTGGAGCGCTATACCCGGGCGATTTTCGAACGGGGCACGCAGATGGCCGCGCAGCGCGGGCTGATCCTCGTGGATACCAAGTACGAGTTCGGCAGACGCGACGGGCAGATCTACCTGATGGACGAAGTGCATACGCCCGATTCTTCGCGCTATTTTTACGCCGAAGGCTATGCGGAGCGCCTCGCCGCGGGCGAGCACCAGAAGCAACTTTCCAAGGAGTTTGTGCGCGAGTGGCTGATGGCGGGCGGGTTCCAGGGACTCGCGGGACAGAAGGTCCCGCCGATGACCCCGGAAGTGGTTTCCGGCATCACCGACCGCTATATCGAATTGTACGAACAGATTATCGGCGAGCCTTTTGAGAAGACGGCCTACGATGCCGCTTCGATGGAGGCGAATATACTCAAAAGCTTATGATTGACCGCTATTCCCGCGCGCAGATGCGCGCCGTCTGGACGGAGGAGAACAAGTTCGGCGCCTATTTGAAGGTGGAGATCGCCGCCTGCGAGGCCTGGAGCCGCCTGGGGGTGATACCCGCGGAGGATGTGCAGAAGATTGCGGAGAAGGCCCGCTTTGACGTGGCCCGCATCCGCGAAATCGAAGAGCAGACCCGGCACGACGTCGTGGCCTTCACGCGCTGCGTGTCCGAGAGCCTGGGCGAGGAGCGCAAATGGGTGCACTACGGACTGACCTCGACGGACGTGGTGGATACGGCCAACGGCTATCTCCTGAAGCAGGCGGATGCCATCCTGCGGCAGGATATCGTGGATTTCCTGGCGGTGCTCAAAAAGCGGGCGCTGGAGTTCAAGGATACGCCCTGCATCGGACGGACGCACGGCGTGCACGCCGACATTACCAGTTTCGGGCTCAAGTGGGCGCTCTGGTACGAGGAGATGAAGCGCAACCTCGAACGCTTCGATTTTGCCGCCAAGGGCGTCGAAGCGGGGAAAATGAGCGGAGCCGTGGGCAATTTCGCCAATATCCCTCCGTCGATCCAGGATTTCGTCTGCGAAAAACTCGGCATTGCGAGTGCGGACATTTCGACGCAGGTGCTCCAGCGCGACCGCCATGCATTCTACCTGGCGACCCTTTCCGTCATCGCCTCGACGCTCGAGCAGATGGCGATGGAGGTCCGCAGCCTGCAGCGCACCGAGGTCCGCGAGGCCGAGGAAGCGTTCCGCAAGGGACAGAAGGGTTCGAGCGCGATGCCGCACAAGCGCAATCCCATCAGCAGCGAGAACATCTGCGGCTGCGCCCGCGTGATGCGCGGTTATATGGCGGCATCGGCGGAAAACGTGGCGCTCTGGCACGAGCGCGACATTTCGCATTCGAGCACGGAACGCATCATCCTGCCCGATGCCACGGAGTTGCTGGATTATATGCTTTGCCGCTTCAAGGGCATCCTCGAGAACCTGACGGTCTATCCCGAGAATATGCTTTCCAATATCTGGCGGACGAACGGGGTGATTTTCGCCCAGCGGGTGATGAATGCGCTCATCGGCAAGGGACTTTCCCGCGAGGAAGCCTACGATACCGTGCAGCCGGTGGCGATGAAGGCCTGGAGCGGGCATCTGGACTACAAGACCCTGCTGCTCGCCGAGCCGAAGGTCTGCGAACGGCTCTCCCGTGAGGAACTGGACGCCTGCTTCACGCTCGACTATTATTTCAAGAACGTAGATTTCATTTTCCGCCGGGTCGGGCTGCTGTAGCGGCGTAGGAAATCAAGCCAAGGACAATGACCAGCAGGGCGTGACCTTCGTGACTGAGGGTCGCGAAGAGGATGCCCGTCTCCCAACTGAAAGCGTAGAGGCTGGACAGGGAAAGCGCCAGCAGATAGTGGAAGGCGCCGATGCCGCCCGGAACGGGCACGACCGAGGCGATGTTGCCGACGGCGGAGAGGAAGAGCGCATCCGTGAAACTGAGCGCATCGAGGCCGGGAACGGCTTTCAGCACCAGGAAACTCATCAGCACGTACATCAGCCAGATCAGCGCCGTATAGACGAGGAAAAGGGGCTTGCGCTCCATCCGCAGGAAACTCGTCAGACCCTGCGCAAGACCTTTGAGCCCGGAGGCGATGCGGCCGCAGAAGCGGCTGCGGTCCCGGAAGCGGTAAACGAGCCACAGGCCCAGCGCCAGCAGCAGCACGAGGAGCAGCAGCAGATAGCCGATATTCAGCTGCAGGCGGCCCGTCATCGGGGCGACGATCTGATCGAAGAAGAAAGTGCCGAAGGTGTCCCATTTGAGTACCAGCGAGAGGGCGAACAGCACTCCCACCGCCAGGAAATCCCAGATCCGCTCCATCACGATGGTGCCCAGGATCTTCTCATAGCCGGCACCGCCCTTCCCGGCTACGACGCCGCAACGCACGAACTCCCCTGCTCCGGGGAGGACGACATTGATCAGATTGCCGATGTTGGCGGCGTCCCAGGTCTTTTTATGGGTCACGCCGGGGATGACGGGAGTGAGCATCGCCCGCCAGCGCAGCATCCTGAACACGAGGGCCAGGAGGGCGGCGACAAAGAACAGGCCGATGTGCAGCCAGCGGGTGAGTTTCAGACCTTCGAGGAAGGCTTCCCAATCCATCCCGCGGAAGGCAAACCAGACCAATACGCCCGCCAGCAGAAAGGACAGGCTGTATTTGATGATATTTCCGGTTTTCGATGCCATTTGGTGCAAAGATACAAGATTTTTTTACGATTTTTGTGGTAGGAATGCGTAAAGAACGGAATTTGGCGCCTTATCTGGAGGCGGGACGGCGGGAAGCCGGGTGCGACGAGGCGGGCCGCGGACCGCTGGCCGGACCGGTATTCGCTGCGGCGGTCATCCTGCCGGAAGACTTTCACCATCCGCTCCTCAATGATTCCAAACAGATGAGCGAGAAGGCGCGCGATACCCTGCGCCCCGTCATCGAAGCCGAGGCCGTCGCCTGGGCGGTGGAGGCCGTGAGCGCCGAAGAGATCGACCGCATCAATATCCTCGCGGCATCCATCACGGGCATGCAGCGCGCCGTGCGGCGGCTCTCCGTAAAGCCGGATTTCCTGCTCATCGACGGCAACCGCTTCCGTCCCTTCGACGGCTTCCCCTACCGCTGCATCGTGCACGGGGACGCGACCTATGCCAGCATCGCAGCAGCATCGGTACTCGCGAAAACCTACCGCGACGAATATATGCGCCGCATTGCCGCCGATTATCCGCAGTACGGCTGGGAGCGCAATATGGGCTATCCGACCAAGGAACATATCGAGGCGATACGGCGATACGGCCTGTGCGAGCATCATCGCCGCAGTTTTCACCCGAAGGAATTGGAGCCGACGCTTTTTTGAGTATTTTTGCATTATGGACGAAAAACAGATACGGGAATGGTTGCGGGAGGTGAAGCATCCCGCGATGCAGGATAAGGATATCGTGGAACTGGGGATGGTGGAGGCCATTGAAACGGGCGCGCAGGGCGTGACCGTCACGCTGGCCTTCCCGAAGCGCAAGGACCCGCTGGCCAATTATCTGGTGGGAGCGACGCGTGCGACGCTCATCCGGCACCTCCCTGCGGGGGTGGAATCTTCGGTGCAGACCGTGGTCCGCGAGGAAGCGGCTCCGAAGAAAAAGACGGTCGCGGATCTTGACGATACCCAGCTGAAGGGGATCAAACATATTATCGGCATCGCCTCCGGTAAGGGTGGCGTCGGGAAATCCACCGTCGCGGTGAACCTCGCCTGCGCGCTGGCGCGGCAGGGTTACAGGGTGGGCCTGGCGGACGCCGATGTGTACGGACCGTCCGTCCCGACGATGACCTCCACCGAGGGCGCGCAGCCCGATGCGGTGGAAGGCGACGGCGTGGAACTGATCCTGCCCATCGAGAAGTATGGCGTCAAGTGGATGTCCATCGGCTATTTCGCTCCGCGGGGACAGGCCCTCATCTGGCGCGGCCCGATGGCCTGCAACGCCCTCAAGCAGATGATCCTGCAGGTAGCCTGGGGAGAACTGGACTTCCTGCTCATCGATATGCCGCCCGGCACCGGCGACATCCACATCACCCTGGCACAGGATATTCCCATGACCGGGGCCATCATCGTGACGACGCCGCAGAACGTGGCGCTCGCCGATGTGGAAAGGGGCATCGACCTCTTCCGTAACAAGAACGTGAACCGGCGCATCCTGGGCCTGGTGGAGAATATGGCCTGGTTTACCCCGGCGGAACATCCGGAGGAGAAGTATTTCATCTTCGGGCGTGAAGGCGGAGCGAAAATGGCCGCCCAGGCCGGTCTGGAACTGCTCGGTCAGATTCCGCTCGTCCAGGGGATCCGCGAGGGCGGCGACAGCGGGGAACCCGCTGCCCTCGGGACGGGTCCCGAGGCGGGGGCCTTCCTGGCCCTCGCCGCCGCCCTCGCCAGCCAAGCCACGAAATGAAGCGCCGTCGCCAATCCAAACTGCTGGGGCAGTTCCTGCGTTACGGGGTCGTAGGCGGAATCGCGTTCATCGTCGATTACGGAACGCTCTATGCCCTGACGGAATTCGCCGGACTGCATCATCTGCTCTCCGCCGTACTCGCTTTCACGGCGGGCCTGCTGGTGAATTACATCCTGAGCATCCTCTGGGTGTTCCGGGGCGAACGCTCCTGGAAACCGGCGGCGGAATTCACCGCCTTCGCCATCATCGGCCTGATCGGCGCAGGGCTCAATGAGCTTATTATCTGGCTGGGAACGGACGTAGCCGGCCTGCACTACCTACTCTCGAAACTCATTTCGACCGCCCTTGTCTTCTTCTGGAACTTCTTCGCCCGGAAAATCCTGCTGTTCTCAAAATGAAACGCATCCTTCTTATTCTCGCGCTGACCGCGCTTGCCTGCACGCAAAAGAAAGAACCCCTGCAAAGCGGGGACCTGCTTTTCGTAGGCATTCCGGCAGCCTATTCGATGGACGACGACACGATGGAAAGCGCCATCGGCGCCGCAACCTCGGACGCTTCATCGCTCAACATCATCCACGTCGCCATCCTGGACATCGACAGCCTTGGCACCTGGATTATCGACGCCACGATAAAACGCGGCGTGGACCGGCATCCGCTGGATAGCTTCCTGCACGATTTCACGCTGAAGGACGGGTCCCTCCCCGTGATGCAGGTAATGCGGCTCAGGGACAACACCGTCAATCCCAAAGCCTGCGTCCAAAACGCCAGGCAATACCTCGGCCTGCCCTACGACCCGAATTTCCTGCCGGACAACGGCGCCTTTTATTGCAGCGAGCTGGTGCAATGCACTTACCTCGATGAGGAAGGGAATCCCGTCTTCAAGAGCGCACCGATGAATTTCAAGAACGCCGACGGAGAATTCCCGCTTTATTGGCAGCAACTGTTCAGCCGCCTCGGCCAGCCCATCCCGCAGGATGTTCCCGGTACCAATCCCCGGGCTATGTCCGAGGATCCGCAACTGATAGCGATCGGGCCGCTTTTATAACAGGCTTATACGCTGAGTTCCAGCCAGCGGTCTTCCTTGGCTTCCAACAGCGCCAGGACGGCGCCGATCCGCTCCGAGGCGCGCAGGATCGCCTCCGTATCGGCGGAACCGCCGGAAAGCAGGGCTTCCAGTTCCGCCTTTTCCTGCTGCAATGCTTCGATTTCCGCTTCCAGGCTCTCCAGTTCGCGCTCTTCCTTCCATTTCAGTTTTTTCTTGACGGGAGCCACCGGAGTGGCCGCCGGCGCGGGAGCCTTGGCTGCAGCAGGCGCTTTCGCGGCAGGCGCCGCAATCCGCCGGTCCAGGAGGAAACTGCGATATTCGGTATAGTTGCCCACGAAGTCCTTGACCAGACCGTCGCCGCAGAAGACGAAGAGATGGTCCACGAGCCGGTCCAGGAAATGCCGGTCGTGGGAGACGATCAGCATCGAACCCTTGAACTCCAGCAGATACTCCTCCAGCACCTGCAGGGTGAGGATGTCCAGGTCGTTCGTCGGCTCGTCCAGGATCAGGAAATTCGGCTTCTGCAGAAGTACCGTCAGCAGGTAGAGCCGGCGCCTTTCCCCGCCCGACAGCCGTTCGACGCGGGTATTCCACATATCGTGCGGAAAGAGGAAGCGCTCCAGCAGCCGGGTGTCGGAGACCGTCTCCAGTACGGTCTGTCCGGGCTTGAAGGTCATCCCCTCCTGGCGGTAGTAGCCGGTTTTCAGGGTTTCGCCGCGGTCCAGCAGACCTTCGCTGCGGCCGCCTTCGAGCGTACCGGCCAGCAGGTTGAGGAAAGTCGATTTCCCGACGGCGTTGGGCCCCACGATACCTACGCGCTCGTAGCGCTGGAAATTGTAACTGAAGCGGTCCAGGTAGCATTTCCCGTCCCACCAGAAAGAAAGGTCGCGGCAGTTGATGACCTTGTTCCCCAGATAAGTGCCTTCGGCGGAAACCGCGCCCTGGATGTCCACCTGGCGTTGGATATAGGCGTCCTCCGCCCGCGCCTTGATGCGTTCGAAGGCCTGCTTGCGGTATTTCGCCTTGCCGGTGCGCGCACAGGGCGAGGCGTGGATCCATTCCAGTTCCCGCCGGAAAAGGTTGCGCGTCCGCTCGGTCTGCGCGTTGTAGTTGTCGATGCGCTCCTGGCGCTTTTCCAGGAAGTGCATATAGTCGCCGCGATAAAGGAAAAGCTCCCCGCGGTCGAGTTCCATCACGGTATTGCAGACGCGGTCCAGGAAATAGCGGTCGTGCGTGACCATAAGCAGCGTGCAACGCTTGTGCGTCAGGACGTTTTCCAGGGTTTCGATGGCATCGAGGTCCAGGTGGTTCGTGGGCTCGTCCATAATGTAGAAATCCGCCTCGGAAGCGAGCATCGCCGCAAGGGCCACCCGCTTGATTTCCCCGCCGGAAAGCGAACGCATGCTGCGGGAAAGGTCGCCCAGGCCGAAGCGGTCCAGCCATTGCCGCGCGCGCAGGGCATAGTCATCGTCCGAAGCGTCCGGCTGCTCCGAGAGCACCTGTTCCAGCACGGTCTTGTCGGCATCGAAAGCATATTCCTGCTCGAGGAAGGCGATGCGGATATGGCGCAGGAACAGCACCTTCCCGCCGCTGTCCGAAGCGTCCTTACCCGCGAGGATGCGCAGCAGCGAGGTTTTGCCCGTGCCGTTCGGCGCGATCAGCGCGACCTTGTCCCCTTCGTTGATATTGAAGGAAATGCGGTCGAAAAGGACTTTCGGCCCGTAGGACTTGGAGATGTTCTCTATCTGC
>JAEEJZ010000032.1 GCA_016282145.1 Bacteroidales bacterium
CTGGGCGGCGACGACTTCGACCAGGTCATCATCGACTGGCTGGCTTCCGAGTTTGCCTCCGAGAACGGCGGAATGGACCTGAAGAAGGATCCGATGGCCCTCCAGCGTCTGAAGGAAGCGGCCGAGAAGGCGAAGATCGAACTCTCCAATGCCACCAGCGCAGAGGTGAACCTGCCTTATATCACCGCGGTGGACGGTATGCCCAAGCACCTGGTGCGTACGCTCTCCCGTGCCAAGTTCGAGGCTCTTTGCGACGAACTCTTCCGCCGCAGCATCGAGCCTTGCCGCAAGGCCCTCGCGGACGCTCACCTGAGCGCTTCCGACATCGACGAAGTCCTGCTTGTGGGTGGTTCTACCCGTATCCCCAAGATCCAGGAAATGGTGAAGGATTTCTTTGGCAAGGAGCCCAACAAGAGCGTGAATCCCGACGAGGTCGTGGCTATCGGCGCCTCCATCCAGGGCGGTGTGCTTGCCGGCGACGTGAAGGATGTGCTGCTGCTGGACGTGACGCCGCTTTCGCTCGGTATCGAGACCCTCGGCGGCGTCATGACGAAACTCATCGAGTCCAATACCACGATTCCGGCAAAGAAGAGCCAGGTGTTCTCCACGGCTGCGGACAATCAGCCTTCTGTCGAGATTCGCGTCCTCCAGGGCGAGCGTCCGATGGCCAAGGACAACAAACAGATCGGCATCTTCCATCTGGACGGCATCGCTCCTGCACCCCGCGGCATCCCTCAGATCGAGGTGTCTTTCGACATCGATGCCAACGGTATCCTGAACGTATCTGCCAAGGATAAGGCGACGGGCAAGGAGCAGAGCATCCGCATCGAAGCTTCCAGCGGACTTTCCGAGGCTGAAATCCAGCGCATGCGCGACGAGGCGAAAGCCAACGAGGAAGCCGACAAGGCCGAGAAGGAGCGGGTGGACAAGATCAACAACGCGGACGCGATGGTCTTCCAGACCGAGAAGAACCTCAAGGAATACGGCGACAAGATTCCCGCCGAGAAGAAGAATGCCATCGAAAGCGCCTGTGCGGAGCTGAAGAAGGCGGTCGAGGCCAAGGACATCGCCGCCATCGACAAGGCCAACGGCGAACTCGAGGCCGCTTGGCACGCAGCGTCTGAAGATATGGCTAAGGCTGCGGGTGCCCAGCAGGGCGGCCCTCAGGGCGGCGCGGGCTTCAACCCGGGCGATGCGGGCTTCAATCCTGGTGCCCAGGGCCCTCAGGGCGGTCCCCAGCCGGATTACGGCGGCGGCAACGATGCCCCTGACGAGCAGTAATGCCCAATAGTCTCTGGAAACAATGGCAGGAAAAGCATTGATATTTTCGGCGCCGTCGGGATCGGGGAAGAGTACGGTGGTGGGGCACATCCTCAAACTCCATCCGGAAATCGAATTCTCGGTCTCGGCGACGTCCCGGCAACCCCGGGGAGCGGAGCGGGACGGAGTGGAATACCACTTCCTGACTCCCGAAAAGTTCCGTTCCCTGGTGGAGCAGGAACAGTTCGTGGAATGGGAAGAGGTGTACGGCGGCTCGTGCTACGGTACCCTCAAAAGTGAGGTGGAGCGCATCTGGGCCAAAGGACACGTCATTATCTTCGACGTGGACGTGAAGGGGGGCGTGAACCTCAAGAAGTATTTTGGCGAGCGCGCCCTTTCGGTTTTCATCAAGGCCCCCAGCATCGAGGAACTGCGCAGGCGTCTCGTCAACCGCAATACAGACAGCCCCGAGGCCATCGAGCGCAGGGTGGCGAAGGCCGCTGAAGAGATGCTTTACGAAGACAAGTTCGACGTCACCCTCGTCAATGACGACCTCGCGACAGCGCTCGCGACGGCGGAAAAACTGGTGGGGGATTTCCTCGCAAAGCCATGAGGATCGCCGTTTATTCCGGAACTTTCAATCCACTCCATAAGGGCCACCTGGCCATTATGGAGTATTTTTCGAAGTCGGGCTCCTTCGATGGCGTCTACCTGATTGTCTCACCGCTGAATCCCTTGAAAAGCGGACAGTCCCAGCCTTCGGGGCAGGAGCGCTACCGGGCCGCGCTGGAAGCGGTCGGACGTTATCCGGAACTCCGTGTGAAAGTGGACGACATCGAACTGGGGATGGCGCCGCCGCACTATACCGTCAAGACGCTGGATGCGCTCAGAAGCCGTGAGCCGGGCAATGAATTTACCCTCGTCATCGGTGCGGACAATCTGGAAAACATCCGCCGCTGGCGCGATTACCAGCGGATTCTGCGAGAATTCGGCGTCGTAGTCTATCCCCGACAGGGTGTCGATCTTCCCCTTGTCCGCGAGGACCTTCTGAATGAATGTCCGGACTATAAAATCCAGCTGGCGGATGCGCCGACGGTGGATATTTCCTCCACGGAAATCCGCCAGGGCGAGGCGGAAGGCAAGGATATGTCATCCTCCCGGATGTGATCCCATAATATAGGTATTGCAACTGACAAACTTTTAACGTATTTTTGCAAATATGAGAAGGTTTGTCTTGACGCTTGTTTTTGCCGTTCTGGCTTCCGCGGGGACCTATGCTTCTGCCGCGAAACGCAGTGCTGTCGCCATCGTAATCGATTCCGCTACCTATTCTGCCGTTTCTGACGCTGTCCGCTCCTATGCGTCGGCGATTGAAAAATACGATGGAAAGGCGGTCCGCCTGATGGTCGCGGGACCTTCCTGGGCGCCGGAACAGATCCGGGACAGCCTGTATATGCTCTATTGCAAGGATGCCCTGGAAGGGGCCGTACTCGTAGGCGATATCCCGGTGCCGATGATCCGGCGCGCACACCACCTGGCCACGGCTTTCAAGATGAACCCTTCCTGGAAGTGGAAGCGCTCTTCCATTCCTTCCGACCGTTATTACGACGACTTCGGCCTGGCCTTCACCTTCCTGAAGCAGGAGGACAAGCTGTTTTACTATGACCTTTCTCCGGAAGGCAGGCAGAAAGTCCATTGCGACATCTATACGGCCCGCATCAAACCGGCAAAGACCGATCCTCAGCACAGTTTTACGGAACTCATCGCTTTGTTCCTGGAGCGTGCGGCCGCAGAAAAGGCAAAGCCGGAGAAGTTGGATGAGGTTTTCCACTTCGGCGGCCACGGCAACAGTTCCGAGAGCATCAACGCCCGTATCGACGAAGACCGGGCAATGTACGAGCAGTTCGGTCCGGACGTGCGCGTGCGCTACCTCAATTTCGATGAAGACCGTTTTGTGCGGGCGCGCCTGAAGGCGGTGCTCGCCAACCCTGCGCTGGATTACGCGCATCTCCACACCCACGGGGGCGTGGAGGCGCAGTACCTGAGCAAGGAACCTTATACTTTTATGCCGACCGAGCATCTGCGTAACTTCAAGGCCTTCCTGCGTTCCAAGATGCGTTCCGCCAAGGACCGGGACAAGACGAAGGCTTCCCTGATGGAAAGTTACGGCGTGCCCGAGGCCTGGCTCGACGAGTGGAACGACCCGGTGCTTGCTCAGGAGGATTCCCTTCGCAGCGCCCGGGTCGACTTGGTGCTCTCCGACCTGGACGGCTACGCCCCTGCGGTGCGGGTGCTGATCCTGGACGCCTGCTTCAACGGCGCCTTCCTTCACGACGATTATGTGGCCGCGCGTTACGCTTTCGGGGCGGACAGCCGTTGTCTCGCAGTGTTCGGGAACAGTGTCAACATCATCCAGGACCACTGGAAGAACGAATTGGCCGGGCTGCTGGGCTGCGGCGTCTGCGTGGGCAACTGGGCCCGGCAGAACTTGACGCTCGAATCCCATCTCTTCGGCGATCCCACGATGCATTTTGAAGCGCGTGCCGATGTCCCTGCGGGTCTGGATGCGCTTGTGACCCGCTATGAGGACAAGGCTGTGCTCCGCAAGCTGGCCCGCTCCTCCGTCCCTGACGTGGCGGGTTATGCGATGAAATACGGCATCCCCGTCAAGGCGGGGAATTCCCTGAACCTGCGGATGGAGCAGTTGATGTACGGGGTCCGGAACTACACGGACCGGGAAGACCTGGTCCGTACCATCGCCGCCGGCCTGGACGATCCCTATGAACTGATCCGCCGGATGGCGGCGCGTTATGCGGAAGGCTGCGGTGCGCCGCAGTTGCTCGAGCCCATCGCCGCCCATTACCTCGATCCTGCGGAAAGTGCGCGGGTGCGCTATCATCTCTTCGCCGCGCTCGGGCTTTATCCCTATGCCGATGTCGAAAAGGCGCTGCGCGCATCCTGGAACGGCATTTGGCCGGAGCAGGAGGATTTCGATGCCCTGCTGACGCGGCTGAAGCGGAGTGCGGACGGCGATGCCGCGGAATTCGCCGCCCTGTCCGATGCTTCCGCGAGCGTGAAGGAGCGCAGTTCGACCGTCAGTGCCCAGCGCAATGCCTGCAAGCCTGCGGCACTTGCGCCGATGCTGGCCCTCGTCGCGGATGAAAGTGCCGATGCCACGTTGCGCTGCAAGGCAGCGGAGGCCCTGGGATGGTATGTTTACTCCTGGTATGCCCGGGAGATTTTCGATAAGTTGCAAGCGATGCACATTGCGGACGCCGCCGTGGCGGACGAGGTACATCGGACCCTGAGAAGACTTGAAGACATTGCGAATATCCGCTAAATTCTTTGCAGTGACGCTGTTCCTGCTGGCTGCCCTGAGCCTTGGCGTCGGGGCACAGCGGAAGACCGTGTCGCTGGAAGGGACGGTCAGCGCGCTCGAAGACGGACGCACCGTACCGCTGGGTTATGCCGTGCTGCAACTCAAGCCCTCCGGAGTCTATGCGACTTCCGATGCATCGGGCGTCTATACTTTCAAGAACATCGATCCGGGCCGCTACGACATTTCGGTGCAGCTGATCGGTTATGAGACGCTGGATACCACCCTCGTCCTCACTTCGCCGATGCAGCGGAACTTCGTCCTGCGTCCTTCTTCCTTCCGGCTCAACGAGGTCCGCGTCGTGGCGGAGGCCTCGAAGGCGGGGGAGGCGACGGCTTCGACCATCTCCCGGCAGGCCATCGACCACAACCAGACCAGTTCCCTGCAGGATATCATGCAGTTGCTGCCGGGCGTCAGTTTTTCCAATCCTGACCTCAGCACCTCCCAGACCCTTTCTTTGCGTACGGCGGACCCGAGTTCGATGAACAGTCTCGGTACCGCGGTCATCGTGGACGGGGCGCCGATGTCCAACAATGCCAATATGGAGGGCATCTCCACCGCCATCACGGGCGTTTCCTCCAGCGTCGCCTCGACGGGAACGGCCACCTCTTCCGCCGCGCCCAATACCGGTATCGACGTACGGCAGATCTCTACGGACAACATCGAATCCGTGGAGGTGATCCGAGGTATCCCTTCCGTCCAATACGGAGACTTGACCGCCGGCGCGGTCATCATCAATTCCAAGGCCGGGGCAGAGCCCCTGACCGTCCGCCTCAAGACCGATCCCAAAATCTGGCAGGCGGCCATTTCCAAAGGCTTCCGGCTGCCCGGGAAACTGGGCGATATCCACCTCAGCGGGGATTATGCCTATTCCAATGCCAAGACTACGGAAGCGTATGCGAATTACCAGCGGGCCAATTTCAAGGCGATGATCACCCGTCGCTTCGGCGATGTGAATATGTCTTTCTCCGCCGACGCGCGCTACGGGCGGGATATCCGCAATCCCAATCCGGACGAGGAGCGGACCGCCCTTGCGACCGGAGGCAACCAGATTGGCGGCCGCATCGCCATCAACGGCACCTGGAACATCAACCGGGGCTGGTTCAAGACTTTGCGCTTCGACCTGGCGGCCAGTTATACGGACAAGACCTCCTGGTATGAAAACAATATCCGCGGAGACCGGATCTATTCCACGAATATGCGTGACGGGGAAGCAGTCTCCAACGGCAGGGGACACATCTTTGCCGCCGACGGCAGTGAGATTACCCATTACACGGAGGGGAATGAAGGTTTTGCCACCATCCTTCCGTATTCCTACTTCTCGCATTACGATTTCTATGGAAAGGAGTTGAACGGCTTTTCCAAACTGAGCCTGAATCTCTATAAGTCCTGGGGTGAGACGGGCAACCGCATTCTCGTGGGTGCCGACTTCAAGACCGACGGCAACCTGGGCCAGGGACTGGTCTATAAGGCGGAGGCTCCGCCTTCGCACGCAGGCAACTCGGAAGCCGGATTCCGCCCGCGTCCTCTCTGGGACATTCCTTTCCTGAACCAGATAGGCGTGTTCCTGGAAGATTCTTTCCGGACCAAGTTCTGGAACCGGACGATGAACCTTACCGCCGGTCTTCGCTATGATTTTGTCGGCGGACTGAGTGCCCTGAGCCCCCGTGTGAACTTCTCCTTTGAGTTGATTCCTTCCGTGTGGACCCTGCGCGCGGGCTACGGCATCACCGCCAAGGCGCCCACCACCTCATATCTGTATCCCAATAACGCCTATTACGACCAGATCAACGTCAATACGCCGGAACCGACCCCTTCGGATCCTTCCAAGGTCGTTGTGGCGACCACCTACGTTTTCGATACCTCCAATCCGGCACTCCAGATGGCCCGGAACCGCAAGGCGGAAGTCGGCTTCGACCTGCTCATCGCCAAGCGCTACCGTCTTTCCATGACCTTCTACGACGAGGAATTGAAAAACGGCTACAGTTTCGGCCGCGACCTCTCTTCCTGGGTGCTGCTGCCCTACAAGACCTGGAAGCGCAGCGGCTATGACGCGGCGGGGAATCCCGTATTTACGCAGGATTACGATACGCAGCGTTTCTTCTCCTGGTATATGCCGATGAATACGGCGGCGGAGCACAACTACGGCCTGGAGTGGGAGTTGAACCTGGGCCGCTTCGACGCCATCCGCACCTCTTTCTTCCTGAACGGAGCCTGGATGCACACGGAATCCTGGTCCACCGGATGCACTTACGAACAGAAAATGAAGAGCGGAAGCACGGTCAACAGCCACGTAGGCATCTACGAGCCCGGCACCTGGCGCTACCACCGGGAAAAGGCCCTGACGACGCTGCGCATTACGCATAACATCCCTTCCATCGGCTTCGTAGTGACGCTCACCACTCAGGTGAACTTCTTTACCCGCAACTGGACCGTTTACGGAAACGACCTCTATCCGTCCAGCTATATCTCCAGCGACGACGGAAAGGTTTATCCCTTTACGGCGGAGATGGCGGAGGACGATGCGTTCAAGTATATGCTTACGGCACGTTCCGACAGCCGTTTCATCGTCAGCCATACCATTCCCACGGTGGTCTTCAACCTGAATGTTTCCAAGGAGTTCAAGAAGTTGCTCACCGCGTCCTTCTATGTCAACAACCTGTTCAATTCCCGGCCGCTCGATCCTTCCGAGGTCACGAAAGGGGCTTTTACGGAGTTGAACAATCCCATTTATTTCGGCTTTGAACTTAAACTTAAACTTTTTTAATTGTTTGTAGTATGAAAAAAATCTCTTTCATCTTCGCTGCGGCGTTAGCCACGCTGGCCGTCGCTTCCTGCGATTTCCCCAATGGGGAGGTCGTCAGCAATGAAGGGAGCATCAAGCTGGTTTATGCAGATCCCAGTATGGCTCCCTCCGATGTGGATACCAAGGTCTTGCTCACCAATGTAGGTAACGGGCAGGTTACTGAATTTTTTGCCAGGGCCGGACAGGAGCTTGACTTCTCCGGTATGGTTCCGGGTATCTACGATATTGTAGCCAGTGCGCAGTATACCCGCGGCGGTGCCGTGTACAACTGCCTCGGCACCCTTAAGAACGTGGCCCTCAAGCCTTTCGTGACTTCCAACCTCAACCTGGTGATGGACGTCACCAAGAGTTCCCCGCTGGTGTTCAAGGAAGTGCACTACAATGCCAACAAGTACACGAACCCCTCTACCGGAAAGGCGGTGACCTATCTGAAGGATACCTTCTTCGAGGTGTATAACAACGGAGAGGAAACCGTATATCTTGACGGTGTCTGCATCGGCGACCCGCTGAGCATCTCTACCTTCAGTTTCGCCCATCAGGCGGATAAACTCAGTCATCCGATCAAAGACTATATCTGGATCGGTACCTATGTATGGCAGGTTCCCGGCACCGGCATGCAATATCCTCTGGCTCCGGGCGAGTCTGCGGTCATCGCCGCTTCCGCCGCCGAGCACACCCTGGTGGGCGCCGGCCTGATCAACCTTTCCTATGCGGAATTCGAGTGCATCTGCCAGAAGTACATCGACAAGGGGCAGGTGGACGATGACGCTCCCAATATGATCCTCGCCTGCACGGTGAAGGAATCCGGTCTCGCCAACCAGTTCGGCAACTTCGTCGGAACGGCCTGGGTGCTCTTCTATCCCAGCGAGGGCCTGCGCAAGGATGGCGAATATCTCGAATCCGACAAGGCCAACAACTACGGCCAGGAAGTGCTGATCGCCGATGTGTTCGACGCCATCGACTGCGTGAAGAACGCCACCACGGACAAGAAACTCCCCACCTCACTCGATGCCGGCAAGATCTTCTGCGCGACGACCGGTGGCAACCAGAGTATCGTCCGTAAGGTTGCCAAGACGCTCGAAGACGGCCGCAAGATCTATCAGGATACCAACAATACCACTGAGGACTTCGAGGTCGTTACCTTCCCTGAGATTCGCCGTAATGGTGCCAAACGTCCGTCCTGGGCGACCTGGGGCCACGAAACGGCTCAGTAGGAAATGCTGCGTAAAGCCCTCATATCGCTGATGCTGTGCCTCCTCTCCCTTGGGGCGGGGGCGCAGCTTTCCCTGCCTGATCCTACGGCGCTGCGTCTGGAAAACGAGCGCGCCTGGATGACGGCGGCGGGGAATCCCGCCGGTCTGGTGACCGACTCCCTCAAGGCGCACAGCAGTGTCGGTCTCCGTTATCTCTACGGGACGGGGGAGTACCGGCTCCTGCCTGACGGGAAGAAACATTCCGATATCGCCTTTGATACGGAAGGTGCCGTAAAGGTGGGGAAAGTCAACCTCTGGGGGCATTTCGCTTACAATTACATTGCTACGGAAGGGAGCAGCTACAATACCCTTCTTTTTAATCCTTACGACACGCGTTTCCTGTACAGCGTGGCGGACAGCGTGGAAAGCGGCTGGCGGCGCCAGGCCTACGACCTGGAGTTCAAGGCGGCGATGCCCCTTTCGCGGGACAAGCTCTTCGGTGGCCTGCACGTAACCTATACGGACCGGATTGCCGCTAAGCAGAATGACCCGCGGGCCGAGTCCTACCATTATAGCGTCGGCCTTACGCCGTCACTGATTTTCCGGGGGCGCAAGGGGAATTTCGGCTTCCACCTCCACTATGCCAATACCTTCGAGCGTTCGACGCCGACCCTGAGCAATACGGAAGAGAACCAGATGGTGTATGTCCTGCGCGGTCTGGGAAATTATATCGACAATGTCGTAGGAGGCAATTCGATGAAAACGATGTATTTCCGTTGCAATACCCTGGGTGCCGGCCTGCAATATGAAGGGACGGGCCGCACGCCGTGGCTCTTGTACGGTAACCTTCGTTATCATTTGACAAACATTACCGAGGGTGCGACGCAGCCCCGCCTCCAGGGACGCACCAATGTGTTTGAAGCCGATCTGGGCTGGAAGATGCGGCTCCGCCGCGGGCATCGTGTCTCGCTCGCTTATTCCCATTCCGGGACCACGGGCATCGAACCGACCACGGTCATGAACATGGACGGAATCTGGGAAGTGCTTTCGGAACTTCCGCAGTGCAGTTATTCCAAGGATGTCTTTGCCCTTTCCTGGAACAAGACCGTCGGGAGCGTGAGTGACTGGAAATGGGTGTTCCATGCCGGGCTCTCCTATGTCTCCGAGAACGATACCTACGCCAATCCGCACTCTGTCTTTTCCTGGTCGGCGCTTAGGCCGCAACTGAGCGGCGAATGGCGCCAGGTCTTCCGGGGCGGGTCGGCGCTGCGCCTGGGTCTGGAGTTGGGCGGAGCAAAGAGCCTTTCTTCCCTCTATCAGTATGAAGGGGGCCAAGCGGACGGGAAACCGGCCGCCGTGTGGTATCCGCACGATCTCTCCATCCTCGCTGCGGATTATGTGCAGCAGGCCCTTTCTCTGGGATTTACGCTGCCGCTCCGTCGCGCTGCCCTGCAATGGGATTTGCGTGCCCGCGGCACTGAGACCTTCAACGGCCTTTACCGGCTTTGGCTGGAAGGTGGTTTTTCTGTATTTTTCTAATATGAGAACAAGAATTTTGAGTTTGGCGGCGATGGCACTTGTGCTCTCCGCCTGTTGTGACGGAGGCAAGGTCCAACTGCTTCCTTCAGAAGCGTTCAAGACCATCGTGGATGGCCGTTCTGTTGGATTGTATACCCTTCAGAACGGAGATGTCACGATGCAGGTGACCAATTACGGCGCCCGCGTGGTGGCGCTCTGGACGCCGGACCGCAAAGGCCGTTTGGCCGATATCGAAACGGGATACGAGAACATCGACCGCTATGTGAACAATACGGGCGAGCGTTTTCTCGGTGCGGCCGTAGGCCCGGTGGCGAACCGTATCGCCGGAGGCAAGTTCAGCCTGGACGGCGAGGAATATACCCTGCCGCAGAACAATAACGGCAATACCTTGCACGGCGGGGAGTTCGGCGTAGACCGTCTCGTTTGGGATGTCGTGGAAAAGAATGATACCCTGATCAGTTTCCTGCTGATTCTTCCGGACGGAAAGGACGGCTTCCCGGGGAAGCGCAATATCTTGATGACCTATACGCTGACGCCGGATAATTGCTTTGTGGTCAAGTACCTGGCCAACACCGACAAGGCGACGCCGATCAACCTTTCCCACCATTCCTTCTTCAACCTTTCCGGAGAGAGCGACAAATCCATTCTTGGCTACGAGCTTTGGATCAAGGCCTCGCAGGCTACGGAGGTGGACAGCCTGTTGATCCCTACCGGCCGCATCGTCCCGTTGGACGGTTCGCCGCTGGATTTCCGTACGCCCACGCCCATCGGGGAGCGGGTGAATGCGGATGACGACCAGATCAAGTGCGGTCCCGGCTATGACCATAACTGGGTGCTGGACCGTGAGGGCGAGGGCATCGAAAAGGTCGCTTCGGTGTACGATCCCGAGACGGGACGCGGCATTGAGATACTGACCGACCAGCCCGGCCTGCAGTTCTATTGCGGCAATTTCTTCTTCGGCGAGTATCCCGACAAGTATGGCCGGAATATCGGCTACCGCTGCTCGATGGCCCTCGAAACGCAGAAATTCCCGGATGCGGTGCATTATCCGCAGTTCCCGGATACGATACTTCGTCCGGGCGAAATGTATCACCATACCTGTATTTATAGATTCTTTACGCGGTAATGAAAAAGACCGTATTGGTCATCGGCGGGGGAGGACGCGAGCACGCCATCGTGTGTGCGCTCAGGCGCAGCCCGCAGGTGGAAAAGATTTATTGTGCGCCCGGGAACGCCGGGATTGCACAGCAGGCCGAGTGTATCCCCCTCAAGGATACCGATGTGGAGGGCCTCAAGGCCTTTGCCCTCGAAAAGGGAGTGGACCTGACGGTCGTCGGTCCGGAAGCGGCGCTCGCCGCCGGTGTCGCGGATGCTTTCCGTGCAGCCGGGCTGAAAATTTTCGGGCACAGCGCTTCGGCGACCGCCATCGAAAGCAGCAAGGAGTTCGCCAAGCGCCTGATGGAGAAATATGGCATTCCTACGGCTGCCTATCGCAGTTTTTCCGAATATGACGAGGCGCTTGCCTATGTCCTTTCCCGGCCTTTCCCGGCGGTGCTGAAATACGACGGGCTGGCGGCCGGAAAGGGAGTTGTCATCGCCCAGGATGCGCAGGAAGCGCGTGCTGCGTTGCAGGACATGCTGGTGGATGAGAGTTTCGGCAAGGGCCGTGTGGTGGTGGAGGATTTCCTCACCGGGCCGGAGTTCTCCTTTATGTGCTTCGTGGACGGGGAGCGGGTCTATCCTATGCCGCTTGCCCAGGACCACAAGCGCGCCTTTGACGGGGACAAGGGCCCCAATACCGGCGGGATGGGAGCCTATACGGGGCTTCCGTTCATCTCGGAGGAGGACCGGGAGTTTGCCTACCGTCATATCCTCTGCGCCACGGCGTCCGCGATGTGCAAGGAAGGCCGCCCTTTGTGCGGCGTGCTCTACGGCGGCCTGATGAAAACCCCGCAGGGGATCAAGGTCATCGAATTCAATGCCCGTTTCGGCGATCCCGAGACGGAGGTGGTGCTGCCCTTGCTGGAGAGTGATGCCTATGAGATCTTCTCCGCGGTGGCTTCGGGCGAGGAGGCGCAGCAGCCCCGTTGGCGCGATGCCGTGACGATGGGCGTGGTGCTGGCCTCGAAAGGTTATCCCGGACATTATGAGAAGGGCTTTCCCATCGCCGGGCTGGAGAAAGTCTCTACGCCTGTGCTCCATATGGGTACGGCATTGCGTGAGGGCGGATATGTCACGGCCGGAGGGCGTGTGCTGATGGTCGTGGCGGAGGGCAAGGACATTGCCGCTGCTCGCGAGAAGGTCTATGCGGAGATTGCCCGCATTGATTGTCCGAATCTTTTCTTTCGTTATGATATCGCGTATCAAGCATTATGATTATTGATGGAAAGGCGGTGAGTGCCGCCGTAAAGGACGCACTCCGGGAAAGGATGCCCGAACTGGAGGCGAAATATGGCCGCAGGCCCTGCCTGTGCGTGATTATCGTCGGGGAGAACCCGGCCAGCAAGGTGTATGTGCGCAATAAAGTGCGCGCTGCCCAGTATGTGGGCATGGAATCCCGTCTCATCGAGTTGCCGGAGCAGACTTCTGAGGCGGACTTGCTTGCGCTGATTGCACAGCTCAATGCCGATGAGCAGGTGGACGGACTGCTGGTGCAGTTGCCGCTTCCGAAGCATATCGACGAGGAGAAAGTCATCGAGGCGATCGCCGTGGAGAAGGATGTGGACGGCTTCCACATCCTGAATGTCGGCTCCTTGCAGGTGGGGCGTCCGTGCAGCGTTCCCTGTACGCCGAAGGGCATTATGCGCCTCATCGACAGTACTGGAGTCCCCATCGAGGGAAAGACCGCCGTGGTGGTGGGCCGCAGCAATATCGTCGGGAAGCCGGTGGCCAAACTGCTGCTGGACCGCAATGCCACCGTCATTATGGCGCATTCGCGTACGCGCGACCTCAAGTCCTTTACGCTTCAGGCCGATATCCTGGTCGTCGCCGTGGGGAAGGAGGATGTCGTGACCGGCGATATGGTCAAGCCCGGTGCCGTCGTCATCGATGTAGGTATGAACCGCCGTGCGGACGGCAGCCTGACCGGGGATGTGAATTTTGAAAGCGCGTCGCAGGTGGCGGGATGGATTACGCCCGTGCCCGGCGGCGTGGGCCCGATGACCATCGCGATGTTGATGGAAAATACGGTCGATTGCTTCCTGCAGGCGCGTCTCAGCGCGTAATCACCCCTTCCTGAAATACGATTTGAGAGGCATCTACCCGCTCTCCGGTGGCCAGTCGCCACAGCAGGGCGGGTATGTCGAATCCGGAAGCGAGCGCCGATGCAAGCCCGCCGGAGAAGCGAGGATTGCATTCAAGGAAAAAAGCCTGCCTGTCCGCAGCGCGTACGCGGAAATCCAGCCCGCAGACCCCGTGATAATCCACCGCATCGAGCAGCGTTTTCGCCCAGGCTTCGAGTTGTGCGGCCTTCACGCTTTCTCGCAGCGTGGAAACGCCCTTGCGCAGCGGCTCCAGAACGCGGTAGGATGCGGCGAAGAAAAAGCCGTCCCAGCGCAGCGCGTCCACGCAGACATCGTAGCCGTCGATGTACTCGGTCAACAGGTAGTCTTTGGCCGGCGCAAGGATATTGCGCAGGGCCTTGGGATTGCCGGGGAAATAGACGCTGTCCCCGCCCTGGCCGCCGGGGCGCTTAAAAACCACCGGATAACGCTCCACCTCTTCGGGCCCATTGAAACGATGAGGCTGGGGAATGCCCAGGGACTCCGCCAGGGCGCAGCAGGAAATCTTATCATCCAGACGGCGCAGTTTCTCCACGCTCTCCACAGGGATGAGGATGTCGGGGAAGCGGTCCCGGTGCGCGGCGAGCACTTCCGGGAAGAAGGTGGGGATGACCATCCCCGCGCCGCTTTCGTCCAACAGCAGTCGCAGTTTCTTCAGGAATTCCCCCTCGTGCTTGCGGGCATTCGGTCCCTCCATCATCGTGACCGTGAGCCCTTGTGTGCGCAGGCTCCGGGCCACCAGTTCTCCGGTGGCTCCGCAGGGATTTGCGACGATGATATGCCTAACGGACGACAATCCTTTCGATGCGACGGGGGATGGAGGTCAGGATCTCATAGGGGATCGTGCCGAGGATGCGGGCGAGTTCTTCGATGCTGGGCTCTTCGCCGAAAATCGTCACCGTATCGCCGGGGACGGCTTCTACGCCGCTGATGTCCAGCATACACATATCCATACAGATATTCCCGATGGTGGGGACGCGCTTCCCGTTCAGGAAGAAGGACGCGGCGCCACAGCCGAGGTGCCGGTCCACGCCGTCGGCATAGCCTGCCGGGATGGTGGCAATGACCGTTCCCTCCGGTGAAATCTTTCCGCGCCGGCCGTAGCCGATAGTGCCGTCTTCCGGTTTCAGATGCTTGATTTGCAGAATCTTGACCTTGAAGGAAGCGACGGGGGAGAGCCGTACATCCGGCAGGGCGCTGATACCGTAGATGCCGATGCCGAGACGCACCATATCGAACTGCCAGTCGCTGAAACGCTCGATGCCGGCGGAATTGAGCACGTGATACATCGGCCGGTATCCCAAGGCCTTGCTGATGCGGTCCGCGCCTGCCTTGAAACTTTTCAGTTGCCCGAGGGTGAATTCATCCTCGGCTGGATCTTCCGCGGCGGCAAGATGGGAATAGACGGATTTTACGCGGACCTGGGGATGGCTTTGCAGAAAAGCGGTCAGGCTGGCGAGTTCGTCGCTGCCGAAGCCGAGCCGGTGCATTCCGGTATCGAGTTTCAGGTGGACGGGGAAGTCGCGCATATTGCGCTTGTCCAGTTCGGCGCAAAGGGCTTCCAGGGTGTAGAGATTGGGGATGCCGGGCTCCAGACGGTTCTCGATCATCTCCGGGAAGAAGTCCGTGCCGGAGGTGAGGACGAGGATGGGCAGGGAAATACCGTTGCGGCGCAGTTCCATACCTTCGAGCGGGAGGGCAACCGCCAGGTAATCAGCGCCTTCCTCCTGCATAATGGCAGCAAATTCGGCAGCGCCGTGACCATAGGCGTTGGCCTTGACCAGCACCAGCATCTTCGTCTCCCGCTCCAGCAGAGAGCGGAAGTAGCGATAGTTGGAGCGGCAGGCGCTGAGCCTTAATTCCAGCCTCGAGAAGTCCGTATCCTTGTTCACAACATACAAAAATACGAATCTTTTTGATAAAAACGCTGGGTTTTTGTACCTTGCAAGATATTTCAAATGATGGACGCACAGAAACTGAAAACCGGATGCGTGGACTGGATTCGCGCGTGGTTTGAAAAGAACGGACCGCGCTGCTGCGCGGTGTTGGGGATGAGCGGAGGCAAGGACAGTACGGTGGCAGCCGCCCTTTGCGCAGAGGCGCTGGGACGCGAGCGTGTCGTCGGTGTCGCGATGCCCGCGGAAGGACAGAGCCTGAACGGCGCAGACCAGATCTGCGCGACGCTCGGAATCCGTTACCTTTGCCTTCCTATCGCCGGAATGGCGGCCGAGGCGGAAGCCCTGGCGTCACGGATGCCGGAGGGCGTCTTTTCGGAGCAGACCCGCCAGAACATCCCGCCGCGCCTGCGGATGACCGTGCTCTATGCGGTGGCGCAGACCGTGGGCGGCATGGTGGCCAATACCTGCAACCTCAGCGAAGACTACATCGGCTACGCCACCCTATATGGCGATGCCGCCGGCTCCTTTGCCCCGCTGGGCGGACTCTGCGTGCGTGAAGTGCGCGCCATCGGGCACGCGCTCGGCCTTCCCGCCGCCTGGGTGGACAAGGTTCCCGACGACGGCCTGCCCTGCTCGGCGCCCGATGAAGTGAAGTTCGGCTTCAGTTACGATACCCTGGACCGCTATATCCGTGAAGGGATTTGCGAAGATGCCGCCATCCGTGAAAAAATCGACGGTATGCACCGTCGCAACCGTTTCAAAACCGATATTTTGCATATTCCGGCCTATATTCCGGAGGTGGGGATAGTATAATTTTTATGGAATGAAGAAGTTGCTGCATAAGGGTGCATTTGCCTAAAGGCTTTGAGCTTCGCACCTCGGATGTCGGAACGAGTTCCACATCACTCGGTTTGTCGCTCAATTCCCCGGATAGGGTTGCGAAGCAACAAGCACCCGTTGCAGCAACTAAGAAATAGAATAAAAATTACAGGTATACAATGTATTCAATGTTGATCAGCATAGTCGCCCTGATTATCGGCTATGTGTTGTACGGAAGATTTGTTGAAAAAGTGTTTCGGGTAGAGCCGGCACGTCCTACACCCGCCCGTGCGATGACGGACGGAGTGGACTATGTCGTCATGCCCTCCTGGAAAGTCTTCATGATCCAGTTCCTGAACATCGCCGGGACCGGGCCCATCTTCGGCGCCATTCTGGGAGCAATGTACGGCCCGTCCTGTTACCTATGGATAGTTTTTGGCTGCATCTTCGGTGGAGCCGTGCACGATTACCTTTCCGGTATGCTCTCCGTCCGTCACGAAGGGAAGGGGCTTCCGGACCTCATAGGATACTATCTCGGCAGCCGTACGCGCAAGGTGATGCTGTTTTTTGCGGTGTTCATGATGGTGCTCGTGGGGGCTGTGTTCGTGTACAGTCCTGCAATTATCCTCGGCGACCTCGTGGGTGGCGGAACTAAGTCCGCTACCATCATCTGGGTGGGCATCATCCTCTTCTACTATATCGTAGCAACGATGGTCCCCATCGACAAACTGATCGGAAAAATCTATCCGATCTTTGCCTTTGCCCTCATTTTTATGGCGGTGGCGCTGCTGGCCTGCCTGATCGGGAAATGGCCTTCGGGCATTCCGGAGGTGTGGGACGGCCTCGCGAACCGCAATCCCGCCGGCGGCCGCATCTTCCCCTGCCTGTTCATTTCCATCGCCTGCGGTGCGGTGAGCGGTTTCCACGCTACGCAGTCTCCGCTGATGGCGCGCTGCATCGGCAATGAAAAACTCGGCCGCCCCATCTTTTACGGTTCGATGATTACCGAAGGCGTGATCGCCCTCATCTGGGCGACGGTCTCCTCCTGGTTCTTCTTTGCCGGAGGGAATGCGGAAATGGGTGCCGCCAATGTCGTGGCCGCCCCGGCGGTAGTGACAAACGTGTCGCGCTACTGGCTCGGTACGATGGGCAGTATCCTGGCTATCCTCGGTGTCGTCGCGGCGCCGATTACCAGTGGAGATACGGCCCTGCGCTCGGCCCGTCTGATGGTGGCCGATGCCCTGCATCTCAATCAGCGCCCCATCAAGAACCGGCTTGCGGTGAGTATGTGCCTTTTTATCGTGACCGGAGCGCTGTTGGTTTACAACATCGCGGATGCCCAGGGATTCAATAAGCTCTGGGGCTATTTCGGCTGGGCCAACCAGACGCTTTCCATCTTCACTTTCTGGACTATAACGGTATTCCTTGTGGAACATCGCAAGGGTACTTGCTATTATCTGGTCACGATGCTGCCCGCCTGCTTTATGACGGCGGTCTGCGTCACCTTCATCCTTACGGCCAAAATCGGCTTCCGGATTCCGCAGGACTATGCGCCTGTCATCGGTGCCGTGACTTTTGCGCTTTCCGCCTGCATATTCTTCTGGTTGAAGCATAAAAAGCTGGGTAGCAATGCTTCTGCGTAGATTCCTCCTCGCGGCGCTGTTCCTGCTCCCGTTTACCGCTTTTGCGCAGGGAGTGTATGAGCCTGTGCAATTGTTCATCAACAGTGCCGACGGAGTCTATGCCCGTGGCGATTCAATCAAGATTACGGCCTCCGTCACCCCCGAGGCGGAGGATACCCTGCTGCTGCAACTGCTCAGTTACGGGAAGGTGACTTATAAGAAGAAACTGCCCCGACCGCAGGGAGATACCCTGCTCTACGCCGCCGCTTTCGATGCGCCGACCTCCTGCATCGTACGGCTCGGACCGGCTTCGGATCCGAAGTGCGTGACAGGTGTAGGCTTTCTCGTGGAGCCGGAATCCTTCCGGCCCGGCTTTTCCGTGCCCGGTGACCTCCGCGCCTATTGGGACCGGGAACTGAAAAAGTTACGCAGACTCAAGCCGGAGGTGGAGATCCGTCCTGCCGAAGGCCTGGAGGAAAAGGACGAGCAGGAGTTCGTCTGTTACAAGATAGAAATCAATATGCCTTCCGGTCGTCCCTGCCGGGGCTATGTCGCCTATCCCCGTGGGGCGGCGAATCGTTCGCTGCCCATCTATCTCTTTGTGCATTCCGCCGGGGTAAACGGCCCCGACAAGCGCGCGACGGCGGAGAAGGCGGTGTCCCTTGCGCAGAAGGGCTGCATCGCCCTGGATATCAATGCGCACGGTATGGAGGACGATATGCCGCAGGAGTATTATGATGCGCTGGACAAGGGAGAACTCCATAAGTATTCTTCCCGGCCTTTCACCTGCGCCGAGGACTACTATTTCCACAATATGTACCTGCGTGACGTCCGCGCCCTGGATTATGCGGTCACCCTGCCGGAATGGGACGGGAAGCGTATCCTGGTGCGGGGAACCAGCCAGGGCGGGGGACAGGCGCTTGCCCTCTCCGGCATCGACCGGCGGATTACGCACGTCGTCGCCATCGTCCCTGCGATCACGGATACCGGCGCCATCCTGGACGGACGCAAATGCGGCTGGCCGAGTTCCGCGAGTGAGAAATATGCCGTCACGCCCCTGGGCCCCTCGGTGATGGCTTATCACGACGGCGCCACGCTCGTTTCTCTCTTCAAAGGAGACCTGTTTATCGAAGCCGGCAACATCGACACTACCTGCGACCCCGCGGCCGTCTCAGCCGCCTACAACAATGCGAATGCGGTGCATTCCAAGCAGATCTTCTACTTCCCCTGGCGCCCGCACACCCGTATGGATCTCCGCAACAACACCGCCTGGCGCGAAGCCGTCCTCAAGCCGCGCGAGGCATTCATCGATGCGGTGTGTAAGGAGTAGCGCGCCTAAATAACTTTAAGCATCGCCTCGCAGGCATTCAGCAGATCCTGGAAAGTCCGTTCAAAGTCTCCGGTGTACCACGGGTCCGCGACGTCCCGCCCGCTGCCGGTATAGGACATCATCAGATGAATCTTACCCTCCGGGTCTTCGGGGATGATCCTTCTTATCCAACGGAGATTGGAGGCATCCATATAGATAATCCGGTCGAAGCGTTCATAATCGGCCCGGGTCATCTGCCGGGCCCTTTTGTCAGGATCGAAGCGCACACCGTGCTGCTGGAGACAGCGCCTGGCCGGCGGATAGATGGGATTGCCGCTCTCCTCCGCCGAGACCGCCGCAGACTCGATATGATACTGCCCTTCCAGCCCCCTGGCCTTGACGAGGGCCTTCAGGATGAACTCCGCCATCGGACTCCGGCAGATATTCCCGTGACAGATGAATAAGATGCGTGTCACGTCTCGTCCAGAATCTGCCCTGCGGCGTTCTTGGTGTCCACTTTTTCGATGATGCGCTCCAGGATACCGTTCTCATCGAAGATAAAGGTGCGCCGGAGCGTTCCCATCGTCGTCTTGCCGTACATCTTCTTCTCGCCCCAGGCCCCGAAGTCCTGCAGCATCGACGTCGTCGTATCCGCCAGCAGCCGGAAGGGCAGCCCGAACTTGGCCCGGAAACCGGTATGGGACTTTGCGCTGTCCTTGCTGACGCCTACGACATTGTAGCCGGCCGCCGTCAGCCGTGCATAATTGTCCCGGAAAGAACAGGCTTCAGCCGAGCAGCCGGAGGTATTGTCTTTCGGATAAAAATAGATGATGGTCTTATTGCCCTTGCCGATGAAATCTTCCGACTTCACCGTCGCGCCGTCCTGGTCCAGGACCTCGAAGGAAGGCATTTTGTCCCCGATTTTCAGCATAGTACAAGTGGTTTATCCCTCAAATATATCAAAAATTCGGCGTAAAAGCGTTATCTTCGTCACCGATGATACGGCAAAGTCTGCAGCAATACATCGAGGAGCGCGTGATTCCCCGCTATGCCGCCTTCGACAAGGCGCACCGGGAGGACCACGCCCGCAAGGTCATCGAGCGGGCGCTGGAAATGGGAAAAGCCTTCGATATCGACGAAGAAATGCTCTATACGGCGGCTGCCTGCCACGATCTGGGGCTCTCCGTGGACCGGAAGACGCATCATCTGGAAAGCGGGCGCATCATCCGTGCCGATGCGGAACTCCGCCGATGGTTCAATGCGCAGCAGATCGAAATGATCGCGCAGGCGGCCGAGGATCACCGCGCATCAGCGCAAACGGCTCCGCGCAGCCTCTACGGCGCCCTGGTGGCCGAAGCGGACCGGATGATAGAGCCGCTGACCATCATCCGCCGCACCGTCCAGTACGGTTTCGCGCACTACCCGGAACTCGACAGGGAAGGGCACTGGCAGCGGACGCTCGAGCATCTGAGAGAGAAATACGCCGAAGGGGGCTATCTTCACCTGCTCATCCCGGGTTCCCCCAACGAAGCGCCCCTGGCGCAACTCCGCGAAATCATCCGCGATGAGATGCGTCTCCGAAGCATCTTCGAGACGGTGTATGCAGAGGAAATGAATTCCCGGAATTAAATCCTGCCCGGATACTGCTCGATGGCGTGGGCGAGCAGGGTCATGGCCTTTTTCAACTCGGGGACCTCGAGGACGTAGGCGATGCGGACCTGGCGCTTGCCGGCGTCCGGCGTCTTGTAGAAGGAGGCCGCAGGGGTCACCATCACGGTCTGGCCGTCCTCGCGGAAATCGGTCAGCAGCCATTTGGCGAACTTCTCGGCATCATCCACCGGCAACTCGGCGACGGTATAGAACGCGCCCATCGGCACGGGAGTGAAGACGCCCGGCATCTTGTTCAATGCCTCGATGGCGCAGTCGCGGCGGCGGATATATTCCTCGCGGACCTCGTCGAAATAGCTCTGGGGCGTATCCAGGGCGCCGAGCGCAGCCCACTGTCCGAACACGGGCGGGCAGAGGCGGGACTGCGCGAACTTCATCGCGGCGGCCATCACGTCCTTGTTATGCGAAATCATACAGCCGATGCGTGCGCCGCAGAGATTGTAGCGCTTCGATACGGAATCGGCGATGATGACGTTCTGCTCGCAGCCCGGGATGTTGATGGCGCTGAAATGCGGTTCGTCGGTATAGCAGAACTCGCGGTACACCTCGTCGGAAATGAGGAAAAGGTCGTGCTTGCGGCAGAATTCGCCGATCTGCAGCAGTTCCTCCTTGCTGAACAACTTGCCCGAAGGGTTGCAGGGGTTGCTGATGAGCACCGCTTTCGTACGCTCGGTGCGCAGGGCCTCGAAGGCTTCGATGCCGGGCACCTTGAAGCCCTCGCGGATATCGGTCTTCACGGCCTTGAGCGTAATGCCGTTGAGGAATGCGAAGGTATTGTAGTTCGTATAGAAAGGCTCTACGACGATGATCTCGTCGCCCCGGTCGGCCGCAATCTGCATCGCGACGGAGAAGGCCTCGCTGCCGGCTACGTCGATGAGGATTTCGCTGACGTCGATGTTGATGCCGATCTTCTTGTAGTACTTCTCCACCATATCCCGGCGCAGTTCGATGAAGCCCGCGGAATTGGTGTAGGAAAGGTGATGCATGCCCTTGCACTTCTCAATGACCGCATCCACGGCGCAACGGGGGGACTTGATGTCCGGTGCGCCTACGTTCAGGTGATACACCTTGGTGCCGGCCGCCTTGGCGGCATCGGCAAACGGAACCAGTTTCCGGATGGCGGAAGCGGGCATGGCCGCTGATTTCTCTGAGATCTTGATCATAATATACTACTAATGGCGGATTAAATATTCGGCAATCTGGACGGCATTGAGGGCGGCGCCTTTCTTGATCTGGTCTCCGGAGAGCCAGAAGGTGATGCCGTTCTCATTGGCGAGGTCCTTGCGGACGCGGCCCACATAGACATCGTCCTTGCCGCCGGTGAAGAGGGGCATCGGATAGGTCTTGGTGGCGGGATCGTCCTGCAGCGTAACGCCGGGAGCGGCGGCGAGGGCCTTCTGCACCTCGGCGACGCCAAGGGGCTTTTCGGTTTCGACCCAGACCGCCTCGGAATGGGAGCGCAGGGAAGAGATGCGGACGCACATCGCGGAACACTTCACATCCGAGTGAAGGATCTTGCGCGTCTCGTTGAACATCTTCATTTCTTCCTTGGTATAGCCGTTGTCCGTAAAGACATCGATTTGCGGAATGACGTTATAGGCCAGCTGGTAGGCGAACTTCTCCACGGTGACGGGCTTTCCTTCGACCAGTTCGCGGTACTGCTGCTGCAGTTCCGCCATGGCCTGTGCGCCCGCGCCGGAGGCGGACTGGTAACTGGCTACGTGGATGCGGGTGATGTGGGACAGGGCCTCGATGGGCTTCAGGCACACCACCATCATGATGGTCGTACAGTTAGGGTTGGCGATAATGCCGCGGGGACGCACCAGGGCATCCTCGGCGTTGCATTCAGGCACCACGAGCGGAACGTCCGGATCCATACGGAAAGCGCTGGAATTGTCGATCATCACCGCGCCGAACTTGGTGATGTCCGCGGCGAACTCTTTGGAGGTGCCGGCTCCGGCAGACGCAAAGGCGATGTCCACGCCCTTGAAGTCATCGTTGTGCTGAAGCAGTTTTACCTCGTACTCCTTCCCCTTGAAACTATACTTGCGGCCCGCACTGCGTGCAGAACCGAACAACAACAGTTCGTCAATGGGAAAATTCCTTTCTTCAAGGACGCGCAGGAATTCCTGCCCGACGGCGCCGCTGGCGCCTACAATTGCTACTTTCATATACTGCTAACTAAATAATCTCTGAATCCTTCGTAATCCTTGCCGAGCGGCACGCTCTGCTTCGTTCCCTTCATAAATGCGGCCAGCCGCTGCGGAACGTCTATTTCCAGTGCGGTGATTTCTTCCATCTTCTCCAGGAACTTGGCCGGGTGCGCGGTCTCGCAGAAAATGCCCTTCTCGCCGTCCCTGAGCCCGTCCTTAAGGGCACGGTAGCCGCAGGCTCCGTGCGGATCGAGCAGGTATCCGGTGTCGGAATAGCATTCCAGGATCGTGCGTTCGATGGTCTTGTCGTCCACCACCGCGCCGCTGATGTGGGCACGGACCGCATCGGCATCGCGGCCGTAGAGTTCCCAGATGCGGGCGAAGTTGCTCGGGTCGCCCACGTCCATCGCGTTGGCGAGCGTCTGTATGCTGGGGCGCGGGCGATACTGCCCGTCCTGCAGAAAATCGTAAAATACGCGGTTGCTGTTGTTCGCGGCGATGAAACGCTTCACGGGCAGGCCCATCTCGGCCGCGAAGAGCGCGGCGCAGAGGTTCCCGAAATTGCCGCTCGGCACGCAGATGACCGGCGCTTCGCTGATGCCGGCCCGGCGCAGCCGCGCCACCGCATTGAAATAATAGAAGGACTGCGGCAGGAAGCGCGCCACGTTGATGCTGTTGGCGGAAGTCAGTTTCATCTTCGCGCGCAGGTCCGCGTCCATAAAGGCGTTCTTGACCAGCGCCTGGCAGTCGTCGAAACAACCGTCAATCTCCAGTGCGGTGATGTTCTGCCCGAGGGTGGTGAACTGGCATTCCTGAATCGGACTGACCTTCCCCTTGGGATAGAGTACGAACACCCGTACGCCTTCCACGCCGAGGAAGCCGTTGGCCACGGCGCTGCCGGTATCGCCGGAGGTCGCCACCAGTACGTTGACGGGAGAATTGTCCGAGAAATAGGCCAGCAGGCGTGCCATAAAGCGGGCGCCCACGTCCTTGAACGCCAGGGTAGGGCCGTGGAAAAGTTCCAGCACCCAGATGTTTTCCTCTATCTGGTAAGTGGGGCAGTCGAAGGAAAGCGTTTCCTGCACGATGCGGTGCAGGTCGTCTGCGGGGATGTCCTCGCCGAAAAAGGCGTCCGCGACGGCGCAGGAGAGTTCCTGGAAGGACATCTGCGCCATATCCTCGAAGAACCGGGCGGGCAGCCGGGGGATCCGGCGGGGCATATACAGGCCGCGGTCTTCCGCAAGTCCGTTCACGACCGCCTTGCGCAGCGTCGCTTCCGGTGCTTTTCCGTTGGTGGAATAGTACATCATAACTCTCTGGCTCCCTTATTGGTAATCTTGATCGCGTAGGACTCGTAACCGATGCCCAGCGCATCGAAATGGGCGTTCATGATCTTGCGGGCACGATAGGCCGTCTCGTAATGGTCCGTCAGCGCGAAGACCGAAGGCCCGGATCCGGCGATGTTCATCGCCAGCGAGCCGGCATCCATCAACTTCGTGCGCAACTCGTCGAAGCCCGGGATGAACTGCTTGCGGTAGGGCTCGGCCACGATGTCCTTCATCGCCCGGCCCACCAGTTCCATATTGCCGGAGTAAAGGCCGGCCACCATTCCGCCCACGTTGCCCCACTGGCGGATGGCGTCGTGCAGGGGAATCTGCGTCGGCAGGATGCTGCGGGCTTCCTTGGTGGAGACCACGATATCCGGATGGATCACCGCGCAGTAGAAATTGCCCGGCACAGGAATCTTGATCAGGTCCAGCGGCTCATAGCCCCGGATCAGCACGATACCGCCCATGACGGCGGGCGCTGCGTTGTCCGCGTGGTAGCCGCCGCTGGCGAGGTTCTCGCCCTCCATCGCGCAGAGCACGACATCCTCCTCGGTGAGGGGACAGTCGAAGAGCAGGTTGATGCCATAGGCCGCAGCGGCGCTGGATGCGGCGCTCGAACCGATGCCCGAGCCCGGGCTGATCTTGCGTTCGATGCGTACGTCGATATGCGCCTTCTTTCCGGTGATTTCCAGGAATTTGCGGATGACCGGAGTAATGACGTTCTTCTCCGGATCGTCGGGCAGCGGGATGTCCGTATCATTGACGATGCTGATCCCTTCGCCTTTGGAGGCGCTGATTTCCAGCACGTCGCCCACTTCGTCGAGCGCGAGTCCGATGATGTCGAAGCCGCAGCCCAGGTTGGCAATCGATGCCGGAGCGAAAACCCTTACAGAAGCCATATCGTCAGTGTATGTTTGCAATGCTCATAATATCGGCAAAAACGCCTGCCGCCGTGACGCCCGCGCCGGCTCCGTAGCCCTGGATGAGCATCGGATGCTCGTGGTAGCGTTCGGTCGTAAGCAGTACGATGTTGTTCGAGCCGTCGAGGACGTAGAACGAATGCAGGTTGCCCACGGTCTTCAGCGACACGGAGAATTTGCCGTTCTCCATCTTGGCGACGAAGCGCCAGCGCTCGTTCCTGCGTTCCAGTTCCTTGCGCTCCGCTTCGAACTTGGCGTCGAGCGAGGGCAGTTTGGCCCAGAACTCTTCCAGCGTGCAGTCGAAGAAGGCGGGCGGGATGAAGAGATGCGCTTCCACATCCTCCTGGTTCACCTTGTAGCCGGCTTCGCGGGCGAGGATGACCAGTTTGCGGATGACATCCTTCCCGGAGAGGTCGATGCGGGGATCCGGCTCGGAGAAGCCCTGCTCCTGCGCCATCTTGACGGTGCGGCTGAAGGGGATGTCCTCCGAGATGGTGTTGAAGATGAAATTCAGCGTGCCGCTCAGCACGGCCTCGATCTTTTCGATCTTGTCGCCGCTGTTCACCAGGTCGTTGATGGTGTTGATGATGGGCAGACCGGCGCCGACGTTGGTTTCGAAGAGGAACTTCACGTTGCGCTTCAGGGCGGTCTCCTTCAGGCGGCGGTAATTGTCGTAGTCGGAAGATGCGGCAATCTTGTTCGCCGCGACCACCGAGATGCCGTGATTGAAGAAATCCTCGTAGAGAGCGGCCGCTTCGGCGCTGGCCGTGCAATCCACGAAGACGGAATTGAAGATGTTCATTCCGATGACTTCTTCCTTCAGTTTTGCCGGCGTCAGCGGGATGCCTGCGGCCACCAGTTCGCGGAAACGGGTCGTGTCGATGCCGTTCCGGTCGAAGATGCCGCGGGTTCTGCGGGCGATGCCGACGATGTTGAGTTTCAGGTTACGCTCGCGCATCAGTTTCTCGCGCTGCGCGGTAATCTGCTCAATCAATTGTCCGCCCACCGTCCCTATCCCGCAAATGAAAAGGTTTAACTCCTGGTATTCCGACAGAAAGAAACTGTCGTGGATGACGTTGAGGGATTTGCGCAGGAACTTCTTCTCTACGACGAAGGAGATGTTGCGTTCCTCCGTGCCCTGCGCCAGCGCGATGATGCTGATGCCGTTGCGTCCCAGCGTCGTGAACAGTTTCCCGGCGACGCCGGAATTCTGCCGCATGTTCTCTCCGACGATGGCGACCGTCGCGACGTCGCGACGGCACTGCACGGGATCCATCGAGCCTTCGGCGATCTCGTGCGCAAACTCCTGCTGCAGCGCCTCTGTAGCCGCTTCGGCGTCGGTGGCATTAATGCCGAGCGATATGCTCGTCTCCGAGGAGGACTGGCTGACCAGATAGACGCTGATTCCCTCGAGGGCGAGGGCGTTGAAGATGCGGCGGTTGATGCCGACGATACCGGCCATCGACGGGGCGGAGACCGTAATCACGCAACTGTCCTCGATGGAGGAAATGCCCGTGACGGGGAACTCCCCGCCGTGGTGCTCCCGGCTGATGACGGTGCCCCTGGCCTCCGGATGGAAGGTATTTTTTATCAGGATGTTGATGTTCTTTGCGCAGACCGGATAGAGCGAAGGCGGATAAATGACCTTCGCGCCGAAGTTGCAAAGTTCCATCGCCTCTTCGTAACTCAGGGCGTCGATGACGTAGGAAGTGCGGATGATGCGCGGGTCGGCGGTCATGAAGCCGTCCACGTCCGTCCAGATCTCCAGCCTGTCGGCATTCAGCGCCGCGGCGATGATGCTGGCGGTGTAGTCGGAACCGCCGCGTCCCAGGTTGGTGATTTCGCCGCTGCGGCTGTCCGTGGAGATGAAGCCGGGGACGACGGCCACCTGGCCCTTGCCGAAGGAGGCGAAGGCCTCGTGCACCAGGCGTTCGGTCAGTTCCGAATCCAGGACGGTCTTGCCGGCCCTGCGGGTGGTCTTGATGAAGTTGAGGGCATCGTAGCGCCTGGCGCCCGGCAGCATTGCCGTAACGATGAGCGAAGACATGCGCTCGCCGTAACTGACGATTTCGCAGCGCGTCTTTTCCGGCAGTACGCGCAGGGAATAGACGCCTTCGCAGAGGCCGCCGAGGGAATCGAACAGCCTTCCGATATCGGCACGCAGGGCGGTATCGCCCGGGACGCAGGCGTCCATGATTTCCGTATGCCGTTCCCGGATGGCGGCAAGGTGTGTCCGGAAGGCCTCATCGCCTTTCTCCGCCATCGCCGACATTTCCAGCAACTGGTCGGTAATCCCGCCGAGTGCCGAAACGACAACCACAACCCCTTCGTCATGAAGGGCGACGATATTTTTGACATTCTGCAGCGGCGCTACGCTGCCTACGGAACTTCCGCCGAATTTCAGTACATTCATACGCTACGCTATAAATCCTACAAAATTGGCAATTATTTCGAAAATATGCAAAGCATATCCCTCAAACTACGGCCGGGTCTGGCCGTAGCCTTCGATGAGCCATTTGTAGGTGGTGATTTCTTCGAGGCCCATCGGGCCGCGGGCGCCGAGTTTCTGGGTGCTGATGCCGATTTCCGCGCCGAGCCCGAACTGGGCGCCGTCGGTAAAACTGGTCGGGGCGTTCACATATACGCAGGCGGCATCGACTTGCTGCTGGAAGGCCCGGGCGTTCTGCGCGTCTTCGGTGATGATGGATTCGCTGTGTCCGGAGCCGTATTTCGCAATGTGGGCAAGGGCTTCGTCGAGGCTGTCCACGACCCTCACCGCCATCTTGTAGTCCATGAATTCGGTGCCGAAGGATGCTTCCGTCGCCTTCTCGAGCAGGGGATGACGGCCTTCCAGCACCCCGTAGGCCCGTTCGTCCGCATAGAGGGTGACCTGCGGCATCTGCGACACGAGCGCAGGCAGGTCCGCCAGCCGTGCCGAATGCAACAGCAGGCAGTCCAGGGCGTTGCAGACGCTGACCCTGCGGGTCTTGGCGTTGGTGACGATGCGGCGGCCCTTCTCCAGGTCGCCGGAGGCATCGAAATAGGTGTTGACCACGCCGGCGCCGGTTTCGATGCAGGGCACCTTCGCGTTGTCGCGCACGAAGTTGATCAGGGCCCTACCGCCGCGGGGGATCACCAGGTCCACGTAGCCGCAGGCTTCGAGGAGTTCCTGCGTGGCTTCGCGGCCGGCGGGGAGCAGGGTGACGGCATCGGGGGTGATGCCGCCCGCCTCGAGCACTTCCCTGATCAGCGCGACCGCCGCGGCATTGGAGGCATAGGCGTCGCTGCCGCCTTTCAGGATGCAGGCGCTGCCGCTTTTGAAGCAGAGCGAAAAGACATCCCAGGTGACATTGGGCCGGGCTTCGTAAATCACGCCGATGACCCCGAAGGGGACGCTCACTTTCCGCAGCTGCAAACCGTTGGGCAGCGTCCTTTCGAGCAGGATGCGGCCGAGCGGGGAGGGGAGCGACGCGACATTGCGCATATCGGCGGCGATGCCGGCAAGCCGCTCGCGGTTCAGTTTCAAACGGTCGTAGAGCGGATTCGACGGATCCATCCGCGCAAGGTCCTGCGCATTGGCTTCGAGCAGGCTTTCCGCGCGGGCTTCGAGCGTATCGGCAAGGGTATGCAGCAGACGGTTGCGGTCAGCGTCGCTGATGAGGGCGACCTGACGGGCCGCTTTCGCGGCGGCTTCGAAATTGGCTTTCATCGGATTTCGGTATGTATGATGCTCTCAGGCGCTTCCGCGAGTTTCAGCAGGACGGCGTCGCGTTTGCCGTTGGCGATGATGACGCGTACCCCGGAGGCGGCGAGTCTGCGTGCCATCTCGTACTTGGTCTGCATTCCTCCGCGTCCGGCGCTGCTGTGTTTGGCGCTGATGTAGGCGGAAAGGTCTTCCTCGTGCGAAACGCGCTCGATGACGCGGCTGCCCTCCAGCGAAGGGTCGCCGTTGTAGATGCCGTCTATGTTGCTGAGGATGATGAGGGTATCGGCCCCCATCATCGTGGCGACGAGGCCGGAGAGTTCGTCATTGTCCGTAAACATTAGTTCCGTGATGCTCACGGCGTCGTTTTCGTTGACGATGGGCAGGATGCCGCTCTCCAGCATTCCTTCCATACAATTGCGCTGGTTGTTGTATTCTTCGGTCCCCTCGAAGTTCTTTTTCATCGTGAGGATCTGTCCCACGTTGATGCCGTAGTCCGCAAACAGCCTGTAATACTGGTCCATCAGGCGGACCTGGCCGACGGCGGCGTACAGCTGCCGCTGCTGGACTTCGTCCAGGCCGGGCGCAGCCTTGGCCAGGCTCCGCCCGCACGCCACCGCGCCGCTGGTGACCAGGATGACCTCGATACCCCGTTTGCGCAGGGCCTGGATCTGGTCCGTCAGCGAGGATACCCTTGTCGTGTCCAGCGTGCCGTTGTCCCTGGTGAGCACGTTGCTGCCCACCTTAACCACGATCCTTTTCATTTGATTCCGGCTTTGAGTCCCGCAATGACGGCTGCACTGAACCCGGCCTCCTCCATCGCATTGAGTCCCTTGATGGTCAGGCCTCCCGGAGTGGTGACGCGGTCGATTTCCTGCTCGGCGTGCGTGCCTTTCTCGTTCAGCAGCCGGGCGGCGCCTTCCACCGTGTCGCACACGGCCTTGCTGGCGAGACTGGGCGGGATGCCGAGTTCGACGGCGCCTTCCACGGCGGCGCGGATGTAGCGCAGCGCATAGGCGATGCCGCAGGAGGTGACGGAGGTGCCCGCAAGCATCTTCATCGCGGGCAGCTTGACGGTGCTGCCGATGCAGCCCATCAGTTTCTCCACTTTCTTGAACTGTCCCTCGGAGGCGCGGACCGGCGAGAGGATGGTGGCACTTTTGCCGATTTCGGCAGCGGTGTTGGGAATGGCATAGATGATGGGCATATCCCCGGGGAAGAGTTCTTCCAGTTTCGCGGCAGGAACGCCCGGCGCGAGGCAGACCAGCGTCTGCGATTCCTTGCCCAGTTCCGGGGCGATCTGCGTGGCGATCTCTTCAATCAGCCAGGGCTTTACGGCGATCAGTACAAAGTCGGCTCCCTGCACGGCCGCCGCATTATCCAACAGGGTATCAAAGCCTTCTGCGCTGAACTTTTCGAGCGTTGCCGCGCTGGAGGCTGTCAGGGTGATGTCTTTCGCCGGAACACCGCCGCGCACAAGCCCGCGCGCAACGGCACCCCCGAGATTTCCGGCTCCTATGAGGCAGATTTTCATGTTTCCAACAATAATCCTGCGAATGTAACGAAAATTTTGGATTTTTAAAAAGCTTGACTAACTTTGTAGCCCGGTTAGAAGTGAATTTTTATGTTTGTATCTTACCGGGAACGTGATTATCTAAGCGCCCTTTGGTGCTCCTCCGGACATCAGAACCGACAGTTTGGCTTCCAGGCCTTCGCCTGGTTGGGTAAGTCGTGTCCGTCCGGCCGGACATTGCGGTAATACATATATAGACCTGTAAAAAATACATTCCGGTTCTTCCTGGGGAGGGCCGGTTTTTTTTATGTTATGAAGGCATATTTGATTCTTGAAGACGGTTCGCGTTTTGAAGGAACGCTGTTCGGAAGCCCGAAGGGCACGGCCGGGGAAGTGGTGTTCAACACGGCGATGACGGGCTACCCCGAAAGCCTGACCGACCCCTCCTATGCCGGTCAGATCCTGGTCTCGACCTTTCCGCTCATCGGCAACTACGGCGTCCCTTCGCACGAGAAGGAAGCGGACGGGCTGGAGGAACATTTCGAGGGCAGCCACATCTATGCCAGCGGCCTGGTCGTGGCGGATTACAGCCGCGAATACAGCCACTGGGACGCCCGGGAAAGCCTGGACGAATGGCTCAAGCGCGAAGGGATTCCCGCCCTCACGGGCATCGATACCCGTTCGCTCACGAAAGTGCTGCGCGAGCACGGCGTGATGCGCGGACGCATCGTCCTGGAAGGAAAAGAAAGTGCCGATGCCGGCGTTCCGGACTACGGCAGCCACAACTTCGTCGCCGAGGTCTCCTGCAAGGAGCTGCTGCGCTACCGTCCGGAAGGAGAGCCGCGCAAAAAGGTCGTCCTGGTCGACTGCGGCTGCAAATACAACATCATCCGCTGCCTGCTGAACCGGGGCGTCGAGGTCATCCGGGTGCCTTGGAACTACGATTACACGGGAATGGATTACGACGGCCTGCTGCTGAGCAACGGTCCGGGTAACCCCGAAGCGTGCAGGGAGACGGTGGATATCCTCAGGAAAGTGCTCGACGAAGGCCGCAGCAATGCCGCCCAGGGCCTCCCGGTCAAGCCGGTGATGGGCATCTGCCTGGGCAATCAGTTGCTCGGCATCGCCGCAGGCGCAAAGGTATATAAATTGAAATATGGTCACCGCGGTCATAACCAGCCGGTCCGTCTGGAAGGTACGACCGAGTGCTTCATCACCAGCCAGAATCACGGCTACGCCATTGACAACGACTCCCTGCCGGAAGGTTGGAAGCCCCTGCTGGTCAATATGAACGACGGCTCCAACGAGGGCCTGGAACACCGGAGCCTGCCCTGGTTCTCGGTGCAGTTCCATCCGGAGGCCAGCGGCGGTCCGCTGGATACGGAAGTGCTCTTCGACCGCTTTGTCGCCCTGATGGAGTCGCCTTCGGCCGCAGGCTGCCCGCCCGTCAGCGGCCATCTGCTCAAAGCGGCCGCCTGCCCGCCGCCGACCAAGCCGTCGAAAGTGCTGGTCCTGGGCTCCGGAGCGCTGAAAATCGGCGAAGCGGGGGAATTCGACTATTCCGGCTCGCAGGCCCTCAAGGCCCTGCGCGAGGAAGGTATCTCGACCGTGCTGATTAATCCGAACATCGCTACGGTGCAGACGAGCGAAGGCGTCGCCGACAAGATTTATTTCCTGCCGGTGACCCCGGCCTTCGTGGAAAAGGTCATTGCGAAGGAGCGTCCGGACGGAATCTTCCTTTCCTTCGGCGGGCAGACCGCGCTGAACTGCGGCATCGAACTCTATCAGTCCGGCGTGCTCGAGAAATATGGCGTGCGCGTGCTGGGAACGCCCGTGCAGACCGTCATCGACACCGAGGACCGGGAGCGCTTTGTCGAAAGGCTCGACGAAATCGACGTAAAGACCATCCGGAGCGAAGCCTGCGCTTCGGTCGCGGAAGCGGCGGCTGCGGCGGAAAGGCTGGGCTATCCCGTCATCCTGCGCTCCGCCTATGCCCTTGGCGGACTGGGCTCGGGTTTCTGCGACAATGCGGAGGAACTTTCGCGCCTGGCGGAAAAATCCTTCTCCTTCTCGCCGCAGGTCCTGGTGGAAAAGAGCCTGAAAGGCTGGAAGGAAATCGAATACGAGGTGGTCCGCGATGCCTATGACAACTGCATCACGGTCTGTAATATGGAGAACTTCGACCCCCTGGGCATCCATACGGGGGAGAGTATCGTCATTGCGCCTTCCCAGACCCTGACCAACTCGGAATACCATTTCCTGCGCGAACTGGCCATCAAGATCGTCCGTCATCTCGGGATAGTCGGCGAATGCAACGTGCAATATGCTTTCGACCCCGATTCGGAGGATTACCGCGTCATCGAGGTGAATGCGCGCCTCAGCCGCTCTTCCGCCCTGGCCTCGAAGGCGACCGGCTACCCGCTGGCTTCGGTGGCGGCCAAACTCGGTCTGGGGAAGGGCCTTTTCGAACTGAAGAACAGCGTCACCAAGACGACGAGCGCCTTCTTTGAACCGGCCCTGGACTATGTCGTGTGCAAGATTCCGCGCTGGGACCTGTCGAAGTTCCACGGAGTGGACCGCGAAATCGGTTCCAGTATGAAATCGGTGGGCGAGGTGATGTCCATCGGCCGTACCTTCGAGGAAGCCATCCAGAAGGGCCTGAGGATGATCGGGCAGGGGATGTACGGTTTCGTGGAGAACAGCCGCCTGACCTTCGATGACCTGGACAAGGCCCTGCGCGAGCCCACCGATATGCGCATCTTCGCCATCTGCCAGGCCATGCAGTCCGGTTACAGCATCGACCGCATCCACGCCCTGACGAAAATCGACAAGTGGTTCCTGCGCAAACTCCAGAATATCGTGCATATCGCGGAAGAACTGCGCGGATGCGGGAGCGAAATCCCGCGGGAACAACTCCTGAAAGCCAAGATTTACGGTTTTTCGGATTACCAGATCGCCCGCGCCGCATCCGGGGACAAGGCGGATGCGCTTGCCGTCCGCGCCCTGCGGAAGGCGGCGGGCATCGTCCCGGTGGTCCGGCAGATCGATACCCTGGCGGGCGAGTTCCCCGCCCTGACCAATTATCTTTATATGACCTACCAGGGAGTGGGCGACGACAGCCCGGCCGGCGGGGATGACGGACGCAAGAGCGTCGTCGTGCTCGGATCGGGCGCCTACCGCATCGGCTCTTCGGTAGAATTCGACTGGTGCTGCGTACAGGCGCTCAACACCATCCGCCGGCAGGGCTACCGCAGCGTGCTGGTCAACTACAATCCCGAAACCGTATCGACCGACTATGATGTCTGCGACCGGCTCTATTTCGATGAACTTTCCTTCGAGCGGGTCCTGGACATCGTGGAGGCGGAAAATCCGCAGGGCGTGGTGGTGTCCACCGGAGGGCAGATCCCGAACAACCTGGCGATGAAACTCGCCGAAAGGGGAGTGCCGCTGCTCGGAACCTCGGCCCGGGACATCGACAATGCGGAGGACCGCAAGAAATTCTCGGCGATGCTGGACCGCATCGGCGTGGACCAGCCGGAGTGGGGGGAACTGACCTCACCGGAAGATATCGACGCATTTATTAAAAAGGTCGGTTTCCCGGTGCTGGTCCGGCCTTCGTACGTGCTTTCCGGCGCTGCGATGAACATCTGCTCCAATTCGGAAGAACTCGAACGCTTCCTGCAACTGGCGGCGAAGGTGTCGGAAGAGCATCCGGTCGTCGTGAGCCGCTTCATCGAACACGCGAAGGAGATCGAATTCGACGCGGTCGCGGACCACGGGAAAATCATTGCCTACGCCATCGGCGAGCACGTGGAATTCGCGGGGGTGCATTCCGGAGATGCGACGATCCAGTTCCCTCCCCAGCGGCTCTATGTGGAAACGGTGCGCCGCATCAAGCGCATCAGCCGCAAGATTGCAGCCGAACTGCACATTTCCGGTCCTTTCAATATCCAATACCTGGCCAAGGAAAACGAAATCAAGGTCATCGAATGTAACCTGCGGGCCAGCCGCAGTTTCCCCTTCGTGAGCAAGGTGCTGAAGATCAACTTCGTGGAGTTGGCTACCAAGATTATGCTCGGTCTGCCCGTGGAAACGCCTTCGAAGGACCTCTTCGATCTGGATTACGTGGGCGTCAAGGCTTCCCAGTTCTCCTTCAACCGTCTGCAGAAGGCGGATCCGGTGCTGGGCGTGGACATGGCTTCGACCGGCGAGGTGGGCTGTATCGGCGACGATGCCTCCGTCGCCATCCTTCAGTCCATGCTGGCGGTAGGCTACCGGATTCCGAAAAAGAACATCCTGCTTTCGACCGGAACGCCGGAGCAGAAGGCGGAAATGCTCGGGGCGGCCCGGCTGCTCGTGGAGCACGGCTACAAGCTGTTCGCGACCGGCGGCACCTCCCGCTACCTGACGGAGAACGGCGTGCCGAACACGCGGGTCCACTGGCCTTCGGAGCCGGAAGGGAAGCCGCAGGCCCTGGAACTGATGCACGGACGGCAGATCGACATGGTGGTCAATATCCCCAAGGACCTGTCTCCGAGGGAACTGTCCAACGGCTACCGGATCCGCCGGGCGGCCATCGACCTCAATATTCCTTTGATTACCAATGCCCGGCTGGCCGTCGCCTTCATCACCGCCTTCTGCACGGTGGATATGGACGCGGTGCCGGTCAAGAGTTGGGACGAATTTTAAAAGCGCTGAGCTATGAATACCAAGTACATTTTCATCACCGGAGGCGTGGCTTCCTCGCTGGGAAAGGGAATCATTGCGTCTTCCCTGGCCAAACTGCTCCAGGCCAGGGGGCTGCGGGTCACCATCCAGAAGTTCGACCCGTACATCAATATCGACCCCGGGACGCTCAATCCCTACGAGCACGGGGAGTGCTATGTGACGGAGGACGGTGCAGAAACCGACCTGGACCTCGGGCATTACGAGCGCTTCCTGGGCGTCTATACCTCCAAGGCCAACAATGTCACGACGGGAAAGATCTACCACACCGTCATCACCAAGGAGCGGGAAGGGGCCTATCTGGGCAAAACCGTCCAGATCGTCCCGCACATCACCGATGAAATCAAACGCCGGATGCTGCTGCTCGGCGCCACCGGCGACTACGACGTCATCCTCACGGAAATCGGCGGAACCGTCGGCGATATGGAATCGCAGCCCTTCGTGGAGGCCGTCCGCCAATTGCAGTGGGAACTGCCGGAGGAGGACTGCATGTCGGTGCACCTGACGCTCATCCCTTACCTGAGCGCCGCGAAGGAACTCAAGACCAAACCGACGCAGCACTCCGTGCAGATGCTGCAGCAGAGCGGGGTAACGCCCGATGTCATCGTCTGCCGCACGGAGCATCCGCTTACGGAGGAACTGCGGCGCAAGATCGCGCTATTCTGCAATGTCAAGCCGGGGCACGTCATCCAGAGCATCGATGCCTGGAGCATCTACCAGGTGCCGCTCAATATGCACGAGGAACATCTGGACGAACTGGCGGTGCGCAAACTCGGCATCGAGAACTTCACCCAGCCGGAGCTGGGCCGATGGAAAGAATTCCTGAGCCGTCTCAAGCATCCTTCCGCCGAGGTCAACATCACCCTCGTGGGCAAATATGTGGAATTGCAGGATGCCTACAAGTCCATTCTGGAAGCTTTCGTGCACGCCGGGGCCGCCAATGACTGCAAGGTCAATGTCAAGACCGTCCAGAGCGAAAACGTGAATGCCGCCAATGTGGCGGAGATGCTCGCGGGGGCGGACGGCATCCTCGTCGCTCCCGGATTCGGGGAGAGGGGACTGGAAGGGAAGGTCTGCGCCGTGCGCTATGCCCGGGAAAACGGCATTCCTTTCCTCGGAGTCTGCCTCGGCATGCAGATGTGCGTGGTGGAATTCGCCCGGAACGTGCTGGGCTGGAAGGATGCCGCTTCGACCGAAGCCGTACCGCAGACCACCCATCCGGTCATCTGTATGATGGAGGACCAGAAAACCCTGACCCTCAAGGGCGGGACCATGCGCCTCGGGGCGTACGACTGCCATCTGGAAGAAGGCTCCCTGGCCTGCTCCCTGTACGGCCGTACGGAGATTTCGGAACGTCACCGTCACCGTTATGAGTTCAATTCCGACTATCTTGAGGATTTCGAGAAAAACGGTCTGAAAGCGGTGGGGCGCAACCCCGGGACCGGGCTGGTCGAAGTCGTGGAACTGCCTGAGCATCCGTTCTTTATCGGGGTGCAGTTCCATCCCGAATACAAGAGTACGCCGGAGCGTCCTCACCCCCTCTTTACGGGCTTGGTAAAGGCCGCCCTGACGCATCGGGACTACGGACCTGAAAAAAAGTGAAAAAAATCTTGGATTTTTCCGGAACAATGTTTAGGTTTGCAACATGATCGGTTTGTTCAATCAGCAGCAGAATTGGTCCGGAAGTAATAATAACTCCCGGAATAATGTTGTTGTATCTTGTCATGCCGGCCAGATGAGATAATCCTTATATAAGATAAAGTGTAAAGGACCGGAAAATGAAAATTCCGGTCCTTTTTTTATTTACGGTTTAAATCAACAAAACAATGAAAAGAATCGAAGCGATTATCCGAAAAACTAGGTTTGAGGAAGTCAAAGAAGCTCTTCTGAATTCAGACATCAACTGGTTTGAATACCATGCCGTCCACGGCATCGGGCAGAGCCGTCAGGAGCGGATATATCGCGGCGTCCAGTATTCGACCGACGTCATCGAACGGATTGCCCTGACCATCATCTGCAGGGATATGTTCGTGGAACCGGTCATCGACGTGATTCTTCGGGAAGCCCATACGGGCGAGGTCGGGGACGGACGCATCTTCGTCAGCGACGTGATTGATACCTGGTCCATACGGACAGGGGAGCACGGAGATACCGTGCTGCGGGACAAAAAGTAGTAGTATATTATAAAATTGTTGGTTATGAACGAGTTAGCTTTATCTTTAGACACCGTATGGATGCTGCTGGCAGCCATGCTCGTGTTCTGGATGCAACCGGGCTTCGCCCTCTGCGAGGCCGGATTCACCCGCAGCAAGAATACCGTGAACATCCTGATGAAGAACTTCGTGGACTTCATGCTCGGTTCCCTGCTGTTCTTTTTCTTCGGCTTCGGCTTCATGTTCGGAAGCGACGGCGCCGGTTTTATCGGTGCACCCAACTGGGGCGACCTTTCTTTTTATAAAGGAGATCTGCCGGTCGAAGGTTTCCTGATCTTCGAGACCGTCTTCTGCGCCACTTCGGCGACCATCGTCAGCGGTGCGATGGCAGAGCGGACCAAATTCTCCATGTACCTGGTCTATAGCGCCATCATCTCTTTGATCATCTATCCCGTCGAGGGACACTGGACCTGGGGCGGCGGCTGGCTCGCCGGGCTCGGGTTCCACGACTTCGCCGGCAGCGCCATCGTCCACAGCGTCGGCGGCGTCCTGGCCCTCATCGGGGCGATCGCCCTCGGACCGCGTCGCGGCAAATACGGCAAGGACGGGAAGAGCCGGGCCATCCCCGGACATAACCTGGCCCTGGCCGCGCTCGGCGTGTTCATCCTTTGGCTCGGCTGGTTCGGCTTCAACCCCGGCAGCCAGCTGGCGGCGAGCGGTGCGGTCAACCGTACGGCCATCTCGCACGTGTTCCTGACGACCAACCTTTCCGCGGTGGCCGGCGGCGTGGCGACGATGTTCCTGACCTGGATGAAATACGGCAAACCTTCGCTTTCGCTGACGCTCAACGGCATTCTGGCCGGACTGGTCGGCATCACGGCGGGTTGCGATGTCGTTTCGCCGGTCGGCTCGGTCGTCATCGGCCTGCTCTGCGGCATCGTGCTGGTGTTCGCGATTGAATTCGTCGACCACAAACTGCACATCGACGATCCTGTCGGCGCATTCTCCGTACACGGCGTCTGCGGCATCCTCGGCACGGTGCTGACCGGGCTGCTGGCCCTGGACGGCGGTGCGCTCTATGGCGGTGGCTGGCAACTCTTCGGCGTGCAATGCCTCGGCATCCTCGTCATCGACCTTTGGGCCGCCATCTGCGGATTCCTGCTGTTCTTCGGCATCAAGAAACTGCACGGCCTGCGCGTGGAAGCCCGCGTGGAAGAGGAAGGGCTGGATATTTACGAACACGGCGAAAGCTGCTACAACTAGACAAGACCATGTGCGGAATAGCGTGTATATTCAATGTCCGTGAGCAGGGTCAGGCGTGGCGCGCCAAGGCCCTGGAGATGGGTCGCCGGCTCAGGCACAGGGGACCCGACTGGAGCGGTATCTGGTGCGGCGGAAGCGCGGTACTGGCTCACGAACGGCTGAGCATCGTCGATCCGAAGTCCGGCGGCCAGCCCCTTCTCTCTCCGGACGGAAAACTGGTGCTGGCGGTCAACGGCGAGATTTACAACCATCAGGAGATCCGCCGCCGCTATGAGGGAAAGTATGACTTCCAGACGAAGAGCGACTGTGAGGTAATCCTTGCCCTGTATCGCGACAAGGGCCCCGATTTCCTGGAGGAATTGAACGGCATCTTCGCCTTCGCGCTCTACGATGCGGAGAAGGATGCGTTCCTCCTGGCCCGCGATCCTATCGGCGTCATCCCGCTCTATATCGGCTACGACGGGGACGGGAAAGTCTATGCGGCATCGGAACTCAAAGCCCTTGAGGGGATGTGCGAGCGCTATGAACCTTTCCTGCCCGGGCACCGTTACTGGAGCCCGGAGCCGGGGATGAAGCGCTGGTACAGCCGCGACTGGATGGAATACGATGCGGTGAAGGACAACGGCGCCGATCCTGCGGAACTGCGCGCTGCCCTGGAAGCCGCCGTCAAGCGCCAACTGATGTCGGACGTGCCCTACGGCGTGCTGCTTTCCGGCGGTCTGGATTCTTCCGTCATTTCGGCCATTGCCGAGCGCTACAGCGCGATGCGCATCGAGGATGATTCGAAGACCCGCGCCTGGTGGCCTCGGCTCCATTCCTTTGCCGTCGGCCTGAAGGGAGCGCCGGACCTGGACAAGGCGCGCCTGGTGGCGGAGCACATCGGCACGGTCCATCACGAAATCCACTACACCGTACAGGAGGGGCTGGATGCCCTGCGCGATGTGATTTACCATACGGAAACCTACGACGTGACGACCGTGCGGGCTTCTACCCCGATGTATCTGCTGGCCCGCGTCATCAAGTCCATGGGCATCAAGATGGTGCTCTCCGGCGAGGGTGCCGATGAGATTTTCGGCGGCTACCTGTATTTCCACAAGGCTCCCGATGCACGGGCCTTCCACGAGGAGACCGTGCGCAAGATTTCCCGGCTCCACCTTTATGACTGCCTCAGGGCGAACAAGAGCCTGGCGGCCTGGGGCGTGGAGGGGCGCGTGCCTTTCCTGGACAAGGAATTCCTGGATGTCGCGATGCGCATCAACCCTTCGGCAAAACTCTGCCCCGGCTCCGTCATCGAGAAGAAAATCGTGCGGGAAGCCTGCGCAGACCTGATTCCTTCGGAAGTGGCCTGGCGCCAGAAAGAGCAGTTCAGCGACGGTGTCGGCTATTCCTGGATAGACAGCCTGAAGCAGATGACGGCCGCGGCGGTCAGCGACGACCAGATGGCGCACGCCGCCGAGCGTTTCCCCATCCATACGCCGAAGAACAAGGAGGAATACTACTACCGGAGCATCTTCTCCGAACTCTTCCCGAGCAATTCTGCCGCCCTCTCCGTCCCCAGCGAGGCCAGCGTGGCCTGTTCCACCGCGGTCGTCCTGGAGTGGGACGCGGCCTTCAAAAATATCAACGAACCCAGCGGCAGGGCCGTCAAAGGGGTTCACGAAAAAGCATATTAACCAATAAATCCATAGTGTTATGAGTAAACTGAGATTCGATGTTGTCCAAGACGCCTTCAAGAAGAGGGCCCTGGATGTGAAAGCCCCCGCTGCGCGGCCGTCCGCCTATTTCGGAGAACTGGTGTTCAACCGGGCCAAAATGCGCAAGTACCTTGATGTCAAGGTGTATGACGCACTGATTGACTGTATTGACAATGGCCGTCCGCTCGACCTTTCCACCGCCGACAAAGTTGCGGAAGGAATGAAGGAATGGGCGCTCGAGCACGGCGTAACGCATATCACCCACTGGTTCCAGCCGCTGACGGAAGTAACGGCCGAGAAGCACGATTCCCTGATGGAATACGACCGCAAGGGCGGTATGATCGAGTCTTTCAACGGCAAGTCGCTGATCCAGCAGGAGCCGGATGCGTCCTCCTTCCCCAGCGGCGGTATCCGTGCCACCTTCGAGGCGCGCGGCTACACGGCCTGGGATCCTACCTCTCCCGTATTCATCCAGGACGATACCCTCTGCATCCCCACCGTCTTCATTTCCTATACCGGTGAGGCCCTTGACTATAAGACTCCGCTCAAGAAGGCCCTGAAGGCCGTTTCCGATGCGGCGCTGCCCATCTGCAAACTCTTCGATCCCGCCGTCACCAAGGTGCATTCCTACCTGGGATGGGAGCAGGAGTATTTCCTGGTGGACGAGGACCTCTACGCGGCCCGTCCGGACCTGATCATGACCGGACGTACCCTGATGGGGCACGCCTCCTCCAAGAACCAGCAGTTGGATGACCATTATTTCGCCGCCATCCCGCCGCGCGTGCCCGCTTTCATGCGCGCCCTGGAGATTACCGGACATCGTCTGGGAATTCCGATCAAGACCCGCCACAAC
>JAEEJZ010000005.1 GCA_016282145.1 Bacteroidales bacterium
CTGGAAGGCCCTGATGGGCGTGTCCGCGCGCGTGATCAAACTGCTGATTTTCTGCCTCTATCCCATCGTGGTCTGCGTCCAGCGCTTGCAGAAGCTCATTACCCCGGCGGAGAAGGATACTTCCGTCTCCCGCGAGGAGGTGGGCGCGATGGCCGATGTGGCCGAGATGTCCGGGGAACTGGACGAGGACGAGAACGAGGTCATCCAGAACATCATCAACATCGACGAGGTCAAGGCCTCCGACGTGATGACCCCGCGCGTGGTGGCGGCCATCGCGCAGGAGAAGATGACCATCAAGAGTTTCTACAAGGACAAGCGTTTCCTACACCATTCCCGCATTCCGGTGTACAAGGACAACGATGAGTACATCACCGGCTACATCCTCCGTATCGAGGCCTTGCAGCTGATGGCGGAGGACAAGTACGATACGCCCCTTTCCGCCATCCGGCGCGATATCGCCTCCTTCCGTGCCGACAGTACGCTCGGCGCCATCTGGGACGAGATGCTGACGCGCGACGAGCAGATCGGCGTGGTGATTGACGATTACGGCTGCTTCCAGGGCATTCTGACGCTGGAAGATGTCATCGAAACGATTCTCGGAGACGAAATCGTGGACGAGCAGGATGTCGTCCGCGACATGCAGCAGCTCGCCCGCGACCGCTGGAAGAAACAGCGGAATTAAGCCTGCAGCAACAAGTGCCCGTTGTTGCAGGCCTACTCCCGGAGCGAAAGGGGCGTACCGCTCCGGCCCTTCCCGGCCGGAGGCAGCCACTTCCCGGAGCAACACCCCTAACTTAAGCGTTGAAAAAAATATTCAACGGCACCTTGCGCGTTACATTTGCCGGAAACTGTTAAATGTAATGCACTATGACAACACAGAATTCAAACGTCAATCACAATGAAATCCGCATCGGACGCTTTGCGGACATCCGTATGGACCGGTGGTTTAAGCGAAGCTTCGGCACGGAAGCCAACAAGCGCCTCCTTCATCTGCTGCTCCAGGAATTGATTCCCGAACGGACCATCTCGGAACTTACTCTCTCCCCACAGGAGTACGTCAACCCTGATGATACCGACAAGGACATCCGCGTGGATGTCGCCGCGACCGACACCTCCGGCCAGCGCTTCATCGTGGAACTGCAACTGGCCCGTCAGGAGGCATTCTACGAAAGGGCCATCTTCAATTCCAGTTTCGCCGTTCAGCAACAGGTCAAAAGAGGCAATCTCAGCTATGACTTCCCACCTGTCTACTTCATCGGCATCATGGACTTCTCCATCCACAAAGGCAGCGATGAAGTCCTTTATCGTTATGCCCTGCGGCGTAAGGAGGACGGGGAGTTGATGTCAGACCGTCCCGCGCCCGCGGAAAAGAACGAATTGCTAGCGCGTTTGTTTGATTCCGCGGAAATTGCTACATTTACCGCCGAGGAACGCAACAAATACCTGAACGATATGACAACTCAGCGCGACATCATCAATCAGATTGCCTATGCAAAAAAGGAAGGCCTTGCAGAAGGACTTGCCAAAGGCCACGCCGCCGGAGTCGCAGAGGGTGAAGCCAAAGTGGCTGCTGAGAAAGAGGCCATCGCCAGGAATTTGAAAACAATGAAACTCTCTATGGAACAGATTTCTAAGGCCACTGGCTTGTCGCCGGAAATCATCGCCGCTCTGTAGATTAGAACAGGGTCGGGTGGCTCTTGTCGAGTTCGGTCAGGATGCGCTCCATGACGGCGTTGCGGATGAGGGCGGAACGGGAAGTGACCTTGAAGCGCTTGCAGAATTCGTCGATGGCGGAAATCTCCATCTCATTGAAGAATACGCTCTTGCGGTATTTGCGCTTGAGGGCGTCACGCTGCCGGTCCAGATAGGACGGATCCACCCCTGCATATTTTTTCTTTTTCCGTGCCATATTGCAAAGATAGCACTAATTATTTGATATACAATTCCTGTAAGGCTTTAGCGATGGGCAGCAGCTGGACCAGGCTGTCCATTTCCAGCCTCCGGCCGATGATGGTTCCGCCCGGTTCCACCACGAAAAGCCGCGGGGTGCCGATGATGCCGTAGGCCAGCTGGTAGCCGGAGTCGATGTCCGGATCCCAGAAGTGCCGCACCTTCACGAGGGGGTTATCCGCACGGATTTCCCGGCGGAAACGCCGCCAGGCCTTGCGCTCCGTTCCGGTATAGATGGCTGCCAGTTCCAGGGGAAAATCGACGCTGGAGAGGGCCTGGGGCAGCAGTTTGACTTCTGCGCGGCACTTCGAGCAGCCGGGCTCGTAGAAGAAGAGCAGCGTTGTTTTGCCTTTGGCGGGGATCTCCGCGTGGCCGCCGCAGGGCTTGCGCAGCCGCAGGACCGGAGCGTCCATCCCGATGAGCGAACTGCGGTTGAAGCGGGCGAACATATCGGCGTCCAGCGCATCGAACTCGCTGCGCATGGGGATGCGCTTTGTCGCGAACCATTTGTCGTAAATGCGGATGGCCACTTCTTCCTCGCCCATCAGAGAGGATTCGCGGTAATGGTCGAAGAGCGCGAGGGCGACCCGCTGGCGGGTGGCGCTGTCATTGCAGCTCTCGATGAGGAAGTCGCATTCGCGTACCTTGTCGGCGTTTTCCAGCGGCAGCATCGCCTCGCAATAGCGAAGCAGCAGGGAATCCAGGGCGGCGTAGCGTCCGAGGGTATCCGGCGCCGCAGCGCGCAGGGAAAGTCCCAGCGCCAGAGCGGCCAGGAAGGTCAGCAGCCGTTTTCCCGCAGCGCGCATCAGGCCGCGTCCGGTTCGGGCAGCACCACGCCTTCGGGCATGAAGAGGGAAGTGTCGCCGTGATGCTTGAGCAGGTCGCGGACCGCGGAGGAGGAGATGTGCGCGAATTCCTGGGCCGTCGGGATGATGAGGGTCTCGATCTCGGGGGCGAGCCGCCGGTTGGCATCGGCAATGCTGCGCTCCGCCTCGAAATCCAACATATTCCGTACGCCGCGGACGATGTGCCGGATGCCCATTTCACGGCAGATATCCACCGTCAGTCCGTCGTAATTGATGACTTCCACGCCGTTCAGGCCAGCCACCACCTGACGGATGATCTCGATTTTCTGCTCGGTGCTGAAATAGCCGCGCTTGTCCTGGTTGACACCGATGGCGATGACGATGCGGTCGAACATCGTAAGCGCGCGTTTCAGGATATTCAGGTGCCCGGCGGTAAAGGGATCGAACGAACCGGGGAACAGGGCTACAGTTTCCATTCTATCGGGGTTTTGCCTGCATTGAGCAGGATTTCATTGGTCTTGGAGAAATGCCGGCAGCCGAAAAAGGCACCGCCGGCGAGCGGCGAGGGGTGCGCGGCTTCCAGCACGGTATGGCGCGAAGTGTCGATGAGGGCGCGCTTCGAGCGGGCGAAGTTGCCCCAGAGCAGGAATACCAGGCCGTCGCGCCGCTCCGAAAGGGCGCGGATCGCAGCGTCGGTGAACTCCTGCCAGCCGATGCGGCTGTGCGATGCGGCCATTCCGCCCTGAACGGTCAGGATGGCGTTGAGCAGCAGCACGCCCTGCCGGGCCCAGGGCTCGAGGTTCGGGCGGCCGGACATCCGTATGCCCAGGTCGTTCTCGATTTCGCGGAAGATGTTCTTGAGCGAAGGGGGAGCGGGGACGCCGTCCGGCACGGAGAAGGAGAGACCCATCGCCTGGCCGGGATTGTGATAGGGATCCTGGCCCAGGATGACGACTTTCACCGCGTCGAAGGGAGTCAGTTCAAAGGCTTTGAAAATACGGCCGCCGGGAGGGTAAATGACCTTCCCGGCCGCTTTTTCAGCGTGCAGGAAAGCGACCAGCCGCTCGAAGTACGGCTTGTCGAACTCGTCCCGCAGGACTTCTTTCCAGCTGTTTTCTATCTGAACGTTCAAAATACGAAATTGATGACGTCCTGTATGGTCTTTACATAGTGGAACTCCAGGCCCTGGATGTACACGGGCTTGATGTCTTCCACGTCCTTGCGGTTTTCCTCGCTGATGACGATGGTGTTCACGCCGGCGCGCTTGGCCGCCAGGATCTTCTCCTTGATGCCGCCCACGGGCAGAACGCGGCCGCGCAGGGTCATCTCACCGGTCATGGCGATACCCTTGCGGATGCCTTTCCCGCGCAGGGCGCTCACCATCGAAGTCACCATCGTGATGCCCGCCGAAGGGCCGTCCTTGGGCGTGGCGCCTTCGGGAACGTGCACGTGGATATCCTTCTGGGAGAACTGCTTGGAGGTCATTTTCGCCATCTCCGGGTGCGCCTTGATGTACTGGTAGGCGATGGTGGCGGATTCCTTCATCACGTCGCCGAGGTTGCCGGTCATGCTCATGACGCCTTTCCCGTTGCTGATGGAACTCTCCACGAAGAGGATTTCTCCGCCCATCGAGGTCCAGGCCAGTCCGGTGACCACGCCGGGGCCCTCGTTGCCTTTCTGCAGGTCGTGGAAGGCCGTGGGCAGGCCCAGGTATTCCTTGAGGTGCTCCTTCTTGATGACGGAGGGGGCTTCCTCGCCCAGGGCGATCTTCTTCGCCGTCACGCGGGAGATCTTGGCAATCTGCTTCTCTAGGCCGCGGACGCCGGATTCGTGGGTGTACTGGTCGATGATCTCGCGCAGGCAGGACTTGTCGATGCGCAGGGTCTTCGGCTTCAGGCCGTGCTCCTTCAATTGCTTGGGAACAAGGAACTTGCGGGCGATTTCCATCTTCTCCTCGGCCAGGTAGCCCGTGACGTTGATCACCTCCATACGGTCCAGCAGCGCCGGCTGTACCGGGGAGATGCTGTTGGCGGTGGTGATGAAGAGGACGTTGGACAGGTCGTAGTCCAGGTCCAGGTAGTTGTCGTGGAAGGTGGTGTTCTGCTCCGAATCCAGCGCTTCGAGCAGGGCCGACGAAGGGTCGCCCTTGAAGTCGGAGCCGAGCTTGTCGATTTCATCCAGCACGATGACGGGGTTCGAGGTGCCCGCCCGGCAGATGCCGTTCAGGATACGTCCCGGCAGGGCGCCGACATAGGTCTTGCGGTGTCCGCGGATTTCCGCCTCGTCGTGCATGCCGCCCAAGGCGATGCGGATGTATTTGCGGCCCAGGGCCCGGGCGACGGACTTGCCGAGGCTGGTCTTGCCCACGCCCGGAGGCCCGTAGAGGCAGAGGATAGGGGATTTCATGTTCCCCTTCAGCTTGAGCACCGCCAGGTATTCGATGATGCGGTCCTTCACGTCGTCCAGCCCGAAATGGTCGTCGTCCAGCACCTTCTTCGCATTGGCGAGGTCGAGGTTGTCGACGCTGACCTTGTTCCAGGGCAGGTCGAGCATGAACTCCAGGTAGGTGTACTGGATGCTGTAGTCGGGGGAGTTGGGGTTGTGCTTGGTCAGTTTCGTCAACTCGCGCTCGAAAGCTTCCGCGATGGCCTTGGGCCAGTCCTTTTCCTTCGCGCGGGCGCGCAGTTTCTCGGCATCGCCGGTATCGTCCATCCCCAGTTCCTCCTGGATCGTGCGCAGCTGGTTGTTCAGGTAGTATTCGCGCTGCTGCTGGTCGATTTCGCTCTTGACCTTCTGGTTGATTTCCTGCTTGATTTTCCCGAGCTGCACCTGCGTTTCGAGGATGGTGAGCAGTTTCATCGCGCGTACGCGGACATCGTCGTACTGGAGCAGTTCCATCTTCTGACGGAAGTCCTCCGCCTCGACGGTCGTCGCGACGAAATTCACCAGGAAGTGCAGGTTGTCGATGGCGCGCATGGCGTTGATCCCCTCGCGCCAGCCCATATTGGCGTTCTTCATCACCGTGACGGCCTTTTCCTTGATGGATTCCATCAGGGCGACGATGTCGTTTCCGTTGCTTTCGGGCACGATTTCGGGCCGATAGCGCACGCGGGCGGTCAGGTACGGGTCGCTGCTCAGCAGGGCCACCATCTCGATGCGGCGCACCGACTGCACGATGGCGGTCAGGTTGCCGTCGGGCATATCGAGGGTCTTGAGCACCCGCGCGACCGTTCCGAAGCGGTAGAGGTCGGCTTCGCCGGGATCCTCGACGGTTGCGTCATATTGCGGTATCGCGCCGATGAAGAATTCGCTCTTCTCGGCTTCTTTGACCAATTTTACGGATTTTTCCCGTCCGATGGTGATGGGGAAGATGGAGCCGGGAAACAGCGCGACATTGCGCAGTGCCAGCACCGGCAGAATGTCAGGGAGCTGCGCCTCGTCGATTTTCATGCTTCCTTCGTCCTGCATCATCGGTATCACGTTCACCTCAGCCACGGCGGGAAGGGCGTAGTCGTATTCTTTCCTCATAAGATTCTGTCAAAATGTCAGTAAAAGACGTTTATTTAATCGTCTGCTAATATAGTCAATCTCCGTGCCAAGTCAAAAAAAAGAGGTTCATCGCAGAACCTCTCCTTTTTCATTCAGAAATTCATACTGCAGGATGCTGAATTCCGTGACTTCGGTCAGGCGGATCTTGCATTTGTACTTTTTCTTCCATTTCGAGATGAACGAGTGCCAGCCGCGCGTGAGATAGGCGCCCAGGATGGGGCTGACCCGCAGCTCGACCTTCCGCAGTTCCTTTTCGGAGAGGAGGTCGGAGAGTTCACGCTCGATCTGCTCGTCGATGACGACCGTCGAGGCGATCTTGCCCGTGCCGTGGCACAGGGGACACTGCTCGGTGGTGTTAATTTCCGTGACGGGGCGGATGCGCTGCCGGGTAATCTGCATCAGGCCGAACTTCGTGAGCGGGAGGACATTGTGCTTGGCACGGTCTTCCGCCATCAGTTCTACCATGTACTTGTACAGTTCGTTCCGGTGCTCTGCGTTGTCCAGGTCGATGAAGTCCACGATGACGATGCCGCCCATATCGCGCAGCCGCAGCTGCCGGGCGATTTCCTCCGCGGCGAACTTGTTGACCTCGAAGGCGTTCTCCTCGTGGTCCGTCGTCTTGGTGCGGATGCCGCTGTTGACGTCGATGACGTTCAGGGCCTCGGTGGTCTCGATGACCAGGTAGGAGCCCTGCTTCATCGGCACGACGCGGCCGAAGGAACTCTTGATCTGGCGCGTGACTTCGAAGTGGTCGAAGATGTTCTGACGGCCATCGTAGAGCTTGACGATTTTCTCCTGTTCCGGTGAGATCAGCGACACATACCTGCGCGTCTCCTCGTAGACTTTCGCGTCGTTGACATAGACGTTCGAGAAGCTTTCGTTCAACAGATCTCGCAGCGTGGCCGTGGTCTTCGAATACTCGGTAAACAGCAGTCCCACCCCTTTCCGGCCGGCGACCTTCTTCCAGGAACCTTCCCATTTCTCGATGAGGGAGCGGAGTTCCGCGACCAGAACGGCCGCGTTCTTGCCTTCCGCCGCGGTGCGGATGATGGCACCATAATTCTTGGGGAGGATGTTTTTGACGAGGGTTTCCAGCCTTCTTTTCTCCTCCTTCGAGGAGATTTTCTGGGAGATGCTCACCTTCTCTGCGAAGGGGAGCAGTACAATGTTGCGTCCTGCCAGTGAAATTTCCGCGCTCAGCCGGGAGCCCTTGGTGGAAATCGGTTCCTTGACGATCTGCCCCATAATCATCTGGCCGGGCTTGAGGATGTCCTCGATCTTGCCTTCCTTGCCCAGGGGTTCGCCCAGGGGGATGTCGGCGTAGAGTTTGCCCAGGTCCTTACCGGGGCGGCTCTCCTTGACGAATGTGTCGAAAGCGCTGAAATAAAGCCCCAGGTCCAGATAATGGATGAATGCGTCTTTGCTTTCCCCGATGTCCACGAAGGCGGCGTTCAGGGCGGGGAGGAGTTTCCGGACTCTGCCCAGATACACGTCCCCCACCGAGAAACTGTGTCCCTCGGCCGACTCTCTGCCCAGTTCGATGAGCCGATGGTTTTCCATCAGCGCAATACGAACCTCTGATGGGGATATATCCACCACCAGGTCTTTGATTTTGTCGGTCTCCATCGGAAATTTTGGTTGGACTAGAAAAAAGGCCCGGCGGATCTCCCGTCAGGCCTCTGTTCGACTATTTCTTCTTGTGTCGGTTGAGGCGCAAGCGCTTTTTACGCTTATGGGTCGCCATCTTGTGCCTCTTATGCTTCTTTCCGTTAGGCATAATGATGAGTTTTTATTTCACCTTAACCTGAGCTACGAAACTCTTGGCGGGTTTGAACGCGGGGATATCGTGTGCAGGGATGGTGATGGTGGTTTTACGGGTAATATTGCGTGCGGCCTTCTGGGCGCGATGCTTGATGATGAAACTACCGAAGCCCCTCAGATAAACGGGCTCACCTCCAATCAAAGATCCCTTCACGCTTTCCATGAAAGCTTCAACAACTGCCTGGACTTCCACCTTCTCAAGGCCCTTCTCCCTGGCGATTTCGTTTACGATGTCTGCTTTAGTCATTTTAGTTATGTTTTTGAAAATGTAGTCGTTTAGAAAAACGGATTGCAAAAATAACTCTAATTTTTCAATAATCCAAACCCCGTGGCCCTTACCTGTTCCGCGCAATTCCGATGTAATAGAGGAGAGTGGCGAGGGATCCGATGGCGGCAATCACGTAGGTGTAGGCGGCCCAGTGCAGGGCATCTTCAACCATCGGACGTGTCTCCGAATCCGTAATCCCTTGCCCTTCAAGCCACTCGACGGCCCGCTTGCTGGCGTCCACCTCGACGGGGAGGGTGACGAAACTGAAGAAGGTGGTGGCGGCGAAGAGGAAGATGCCGAACCACAGCAGGGCGGGGAAGGCGCTGACGAGGAGCACGCCGGCCAGCAGCACCCACTGGACGATATTGCTGGCGAAGGAGACGAAAGGCACCAATGCCGAACGGAGCCGCAGGGGAGCGTAGCCTTTCGCGTGCTGGATGGCGTGTCCCGTCTCGTGGGCGGCGACGGCGATGGCGGCCACGCTGCGGCTGCCGTAAACCCCTTCGCTGAGGTTGATGGTCTTGTCCTGAGGGTTGAAATGGTCCGTCAGCCTCCCTTGGGTAGAGATGACCTTGACGTCGCTGATACCGTTCTGGCGCAGCATCAACTCGGCGATCTCGGCGCCCGTGTAGGCGGCGGGGACCTTCGAGTACTTGGTGAATTTGCTCTGCAGGACCTGCTGGATGATGAAACTCAGCAGCATCACCGCAATCATGATGATCCAGATAAGGGAATTGCTCATTTTTTCGTGTTGACTTTTATCAATTCGTATTCACGGCTGCCGATGCCGATTTTTTCCGCCTGCTCGAAGCAGGATTTCCAGTCACTTTCGGGGTGGAGGTTGTTGAAGAGGTTGCCCTGTTCGTGGAAGTGCTCGTCGTGCAGGGCTTCCCAGAGCTGGCTGCCCGGCAGCGGCTCCGCCTTCATGCAGGCGTCCACGCAGGCCTGGTCGAGCGCCAGCGGGTCGGTCGATGCGAACATCCCGATATCGGGCAGCATCGGCGTATCGTTCTCGCAGTGGCAGTCGCAACTCGGCGAAATGTCCATTACCAGCGTGATGTGGAAGCAGGGGCGGCCGTCCACCACCGCCTTGGCGTATTCGGCGATCTTGCGGCTCAGCAGTTCGTTCGCTTCGTCGTTGGTGAAGCCGATGGCGTCGAAGTTGCAGGCGCCGAGGCACTGTCCGCAGCCCACGCATTGAGCCTTGTCCACCTGCATCTTTTTTGTCTTTTCGTCGAAGTGCAGGCCGTTGTTGGCGCATTGCTTGAGGCACTGGCGGCAGCCGCGGCAGAGTTCCGGGTCGATTTCGGCCTGTCCGCTGCTGTGCATCTCCTTCTTGCCGGCCCGGGAGCCGCAGCCCATCCCGATGTTCTTGAGGGCGCCGCCGAGCGAGGCGAAGTTATGCCCCTTGAAGTGGTTCAGGCTGATGAAGACGTCCGCATCCATGACGGCGCGGCCGATTTTCGCCTCCTTGACATATTCCCCGCCTTTCACCGGGACGGCCACCTCGTCGGTGCCCTTAAGTCCGTCGCCGATGAGGATGGGGCAGCCGGTACTCAGGGGTGAGAAACCGTTCTCCCAGGCGCAGAACAGGTGCTCGATGGCGTTCTTGCGATAGCCCGGATACATCGTGTTGCAGTCCGTCAGGAAGGGTTTTCCGCCGAGTTCCTTGACCACGTCGGCCACGGCCTTGGAGAAGTTGGGGCGCAGGAAGGCGACGTTGCCCAATTCGCCGAAATGGGTCTTGATGGCGACGAATTTGCCGTCCATGTCGATATTCCCGATGCCCGCAGCCCGGATGAGGGTCTGGAGTTTCTTGGGAAGACCGTCCCCGTATTCACGGGTACGCAGGTCGGTGAAGTAAACTTTTGCTTTTGCCATAGAGTACAAATATATGAATTTAAATTTAGGCGTTGAAAAATTTTTTCAACGGCAACTAAAGTATTATATTTGCTTGTTGCGAAGCAACGATAAAAAAGAAGAACTATGGAAAAGAAATTGTACAGAACTACCTTGTCCGATAGGCGGATCGCCGGTGTTTGCGGCGGTTTTGCCAAGTATTTCGAGCTGGGCGATGCGACCTGGCCCCGCCTGGTCTGGGCCGTCCTTCTGCTGGTGGCCGGTATCAGTTTCTGGGTTTACCTCATCTGCTGGCTGGTGATGCCGGAAGAGCCCGCGAGCCCGGGCGCGCCCGAGGAGCAATAATCCTGTTATGAAAGGGGGCTTTGCGCTGCTCTCCGTGGCTTTTGCCCTGGGAGTGGCGGGGGCGGCGGCAGCTCCGCTGGAGGGCGGCGCGTACGCCGTTCCGGCGTTCGTTGCGTCCGCGCTTTGCGCGCCGCTCGCCGCCCTGTTCCGGCGCGCCCGCGCCGGAAG
>JAEEJZ010000033.1 GCA_016282145.1 Bacteroidales bacterium
AGGCGTATCTTTGCAGTCAAAATAAACGGACATATGTTATTCGGCCGCTCTCATTTCGGATTTCTTGCGTGCCTCTCTGCATGCTTAATGTTTTCTGTAACAGCTTGTTACGATGCAGATGACTTTTATTCCCGAAAAAAATCCACTCCCGTGGACGAGAATAACTTCTTCGATTTCTCCACGACCCAGGAGGTGGACCTGATGGTCGATTATTCGGATTTTGACATCCACGGACCGGTCTTTTTCCAGGTATATAGCGAAAATCCCATCGTCAACGAAGGTGAATACAACGAGTATGTCAACGCGAAGGTCGAGCCCATTATGGAAGCCTACACGGATGCGCGCGGTATTTATGATGAGACGGTTACGCTGCCGGCCTATGCCAAAGAGCTTCACGTAGTCACGGGTAACTTCATGATCGGCCTGAAACGTTCCGTCGTTGCCGTTTCCAGGAATGAGGCCAGCGTGAAGGTTGAGCGTAAAAAGACGGGAGCGACGCTTTCCAAGAGTCCCGTTCCCACGGTCGTTTCTCCTGATACACATACCAACGATATTTCTTCGCTGCCCTGCCTGTCCTTCAATTTCAGGAAGAACGGATCGATGGGCGAGCGTGTATATAAAGATTGGTATACCCCGCTCGGTACCTGGGATCCCGTGTCGGGCCGTCCCGACTATGTTGCGGACCAGGCCACCCTTGACCCCAAGTTGCGTTTCCCTCAGGAAATCCTCGATGCCCTTTACGCTACGGTGGGCAAGGCCGTCAGTTCAGGCACCACCTGCCGGGACGAATATCGTTCCAATGTCGACCTGACCCTTATCGCGGATACGGAACTTTCCCTTTGCACCATGGGAAGCATGTCCTGCTGGAACAGCAGTATGGGCTATTACTATTACGACTCCGATCATCAGCCCACCACTCAGATGGACCTGAACATCATCATGATCTATCCCAATACCCAGGACGGTTACCGCTACGAGCCTGTGGGCGGGGATCAGTATCAGGGCAATATCGGAATGCAGCGCGGGGATGTCATCCAGTTGCTCTATTACCCTAATATCGCTGACGGAGACCTTACTACGGTTTCCACCGTCTTCCCCAAAGGAACCAAACTCGGGTTCATCCTGAAGCCCAATTCCTGGAGCTCCCAGGGCCGGAGTTACTGCACCCTGAACGGAACGAAGCCCATGAATGACAAGATGAATGTATGGGTGGCTTCTACTGAAGGCCTGTCCTACTGCAACGAGGATATGGGAGAATACCGGATGGCTGACTCCGCTTCCGAGACCCATACTGCGAAATTCTCCTATTGCTCTCCGGACGGCAGCCACTATGCCATCGTGACCGTCGAGGATGCCTGTGATGACGATGATTACGACGACTTCCTCTTTGCGGTAAATCCGGCGGACGTCTTCGCTCCGCTGCCGGAGGTGGAAGACGGAAAGACCACGAGGCGCGGTGTATTTGCCTTTGAGGACCGCTGGCCCAGCCAGGGTGACTACGACATGAACGACGTGATGATCGACTATGTACAGGAGCAGTTCTTCTCCGGGGCAAAGATCAAGAGGCAGGTGCTTTACTTTACCACCTACCAGAACCGTGTAAGCGACCAGAGCGGGCTGGCTGTCCGTTTCGACACCAAGATCGCTCCGTCGAAGATCACCATGAAGAAGCAGGCCCGGGGTGAGCTCGCGCCTGTCGAGGCCACCTACGACTTTGACGGTGAGTCCTATATCCTGACCGATGATATCACCGCCGAACTGGGGACGACCTATATCATGGAACTGACCTATTCCTCTCCCGTCTCGGCATTCAACCTGGTCAAACCGGAGCCTTTCATCTTCCGTGACAAGGAAGATGACCTGCGCTGGGAGGTCCATATCCCCTACGAGGCCCCGACCAGCAAGATGGATACGCGTGCCTTCCATACTTTCCAGGATGCTTCCGACCTTGAGAATGGGAAATGGTATGTTTGCCGCGGGGATTATCCTTTTGCCTTCTATCTGGACAATATCCGGATCGACAGTTTCAAGGACAATATCCTGGATCCGAAGAACGAGAGCCTTCCCATCGACGTGTTTTTCCCGGGATTCATCGACTGGTCGACGAGCCACGGTGCGATGCACTCCGACTGGTATATGCGTCCGATCAAACGTTAGAATGTCTTTCGGATGCGTTTAAAGAGAATACTGATTCTTCTTTTCGCGATAGAGGTGCTGCCTTGTTGTTCCTGGCAACAAGACGGCACTTATCTTTTTCTCTCCACCGGAGATGCCGGTCTTTCCTTTGACAAACAGGGAGGTATCCAGCAACTCAGCCTGTCTTCCCAACGGGATTGGGAGGTGGTCGAACAGCCGGACTGGCTGGTCCTGGACCTGGTCCGGGGCCGTGGCTCGTCAAAGCCCCAGCTCATATCCCTCCAGGTAAATCCCAACCAAGGCAAGACCCGGAGCGGGCAGGTCCTTTTCTCCAACCATTCGGTCAGTACCCTCCTCAGCGTTACCCAGCAGGGGGCGGGGGAATCGGAGCAGGAAACGGATCCCGACCATCCCGGTGGCGGGGGAGACGACCCGGCCGATTTCTCGCATACACCGGAATTGACCGTCGCCGCCTTTATCGCAGCGGCAAAGACTGATTCCTATTACAAGTTGACCGGCATCGTCAGTTCCTTTAATCCGGAGACCTTCGAGATGAGTCTGAGTGACCATTCCGGTTCCATCTCCGTCTATCAGGTAAGCAACCGGGAAGACTGGGTCGGTCGGATTAAAAACAACGGGCTTGTCACGCTGGCAGGCCGCTATCATTACTATGCCGGGAAACGGAAGAATGAGGTGGTCGATGCCCATATCCTGGCTTTCTCCCTTTCCGGCGGGCAGGAAGAGCCCATTGCGGTCACCGTGGCGCAGTTCAAGGCGGCTTCGGTCTCGGAAGAGCAACTGTACCGGCTTTCCGGCAGGATCAGCAGCATAGAAAATGCCGTGTATGGGAATTTCGACCTTACCGACGATACAGGAACAGCTTATATCTACGGCCTGACATCGACCAACCTGGGATACGGCGCGAACAACGACAAGTCCTTCGCGTCCCTCAGGCTGACGGTCGGGGATGAGATCGTCGTTGTCGGTTACCGTTCCAGTTACAACGGACAGACGGAACTCCGCTATCCCTATTTCGTGGAAAAAACCGGCCATACCGACACCGATGACGACCCTCCCGGCGATCTGGACGGCGATCCGACCTTTACCATTGATTTCAGGACCAAGTTCTCCGGTTTCCCCCTGACCAATACCGCAGGGCTCAGCGAGGGGACGTACATCTGGTCCGGTTATCCCTTCATCCTGAAGGCGGCTGACAAGTTCTATCAAGGCCAGGTTGCCAATGTTTATTACCTGCTGATCGGCAAGCAGAACTCCTATATCCAGCTCCCGGTGATGGCCGGAAAGGCCCTTATGGGCATCAAGTTCCTGACGGCGCCGCAGGCCTCGGAGAACGTGGTCATCGATGTGGCCAGGACGGACGGGACCCGTCTGATGATCAATGACGGCAAGTTGAAGAAGGATACGGAATATGCCTGGGCGATTCCCGGAGAGACCGGCATGGCCTATGAACTCCTGGTCGTCAGCAATCACAATGCACAATTCCAATACATTTCACTGTATTATGAATAATTCCAGACCCATAAAAATCTGCGTTATCGGCCTCGGCTATGTCGGCCTGCCGCTGGCGCGCCTCTTTTCCACGAAGTATGAGACCATCGGTTTCGACCTCAATGAAAAACGCGTCGCTGCCCTGATGAAGGGGCATGACGCCACTCTCGAGGTGCCGGATGCCCTGCTGCAGGAAGCTATCGCCAAACATGGCTTCAGATGCACTACTTCCCTGGACGAAATCCGCGACTGCAATTTCTATGTGGTATCTGTTCCTACGCCGGTGAACGACGACGACACGCCTGACCTGCGGCCGCTCCGCGGGGCCAGCGAGACCGTCGGAAAAGTCATTTCCAAGGGAGACATCGTCGTGTACGAGAGCACGGTATATCCGGGCGTTACGGAAGAAGTCTGCGTTCCTGTGGTGGAAAAGGTGAGCGGTCTGGTGTTCAACAAGGATTTTTATGCCGGCTACTCCCCGGAGCGCATCAACCCCGGCGACAAGGAGCATACGGTGGAGAAGATCCGCAAAGTCACCTCCGGCAGCACGCCCGAGGTGGCCGATATCGTTGACGCGGTCTATAACTCCGTTCTGATCAACGGTACGCACAAGGCCAGCAGCATCAAGGTGGCGGAGGCCTCCAAGATCATCGAGAACACCCAGCGGGATGTGAATATCGCCTTCATGAACGAGTTGGCCAAGATCTTCGACGCAATGGGTATCGATACCCACGACGTCATCGAGGCGGCCTCCTCCAAGTGGAATTTCATCAAGCTTACGCCCGGTCTGGTGGGCGGGCACTGCATCTCCGTCGATCCGTATTACCTGATCCATAAGTCCCAGGCATACGGGGTCTTCCCGCGCGTCATGTTCAACGCCCGCCGTCTCAATGCGGGAATGGGAGAATATGTCGCTCATCAGGTCATCAAACTGATGAACCTGAAGGGAATCTTGGTCAAAGGGGCGAAGGTCCTCATCATGGGCATCACCTTCAAGGAAAACTGCCCGGACATCCGGAATACCAAGGTGGCGGACGTGTGCCGCGCCCTGCATGTCTATACGGACAACATCTGTATCTACGATCCCTGGGCAGATGCCGCCCAGGTAGAGAAGGAATACGGACTTGCCATCACCAACACCCTTCCGGAAGGAAAATTCGACGCTGTCGTGCACGCTGTGGCACACCGTGAATTCCAAAGCCTGGACATCCGCTCCCTGGTCAGGGAAGGCGGTGTGGTGTACGATGTCAAGGGCGTCCTTCCCAAGGAGGTCATCGACGCCCGGCTCTAATCCCGGGAATTAATCCATCACGATCGCCATCGGCGCGAGCGGCGGAACCGGAATCGGTGCAATGACGCTCTGCCGTCCCTGGACCGGTGAGGCGCTTACGTCGCGCACGGGATCCTCGGGATGGTCGAGGGCGTAGAATGCATCGGCGTCAAAACTTTCTCCTGCAAGCTTGAGGATGCGTTTGACAATCAGCATCCGCTGCCAGGTGGAGAAATAGAAGCGGTTGTCGATCATACAGCTGGTTTTCTCGCTGCGCCAGCGGTTGAGAATAGATACGTCGCCCCCCTGGAATACTCCGATACGCGCGTAGAGCGGATTCCGGGCCAGCAGTTCATCCCACCGGGAAAGGACCTCCGCATCCCAGGGTGTGGGGTCGTATGCGGCGGAGATATTCAGGCCCATCGGCGTAGCCCAATTGTGGCCATCGATCTTGCTCGTGGGGCCTTTGTCCGTATTATACCAGTACTCGTCGCTCAGACGCCCGAAACCGTGCCCGCCGAACTCGTGTACGAGCGTATTCCGCCAGTCGCCGGAATTGCGCCCCAACTCGTCGATTTCCTCGCTGGTGACGGCCCTGATGCCCTGCGAAGGGTCGCTGTTGCTGACCGCACAGGAACTGGGGTAGCTCCAGCTGAGGTTGCCGGCGGTCGTGGGAACCATCGCATAACACTTGCCGCTCTGCCAACTCCAGCATCTGCCGCCGTAGCGCTCATCGTTGATTAACAGCAGGACGGGTACTTCGTGAATGGGGTGAAGCCCGTTGAGGATATCCGGACAATGCGTTTCCACAAAACTGAAAATGCGGCTGTCATTCGCTTGCATGTCGCCATAGGAACTCTCTCCCCAGCCCGAAGCGAAATAGCAGCCGGAAGTGGTGACGACATTGCCGTTCCCGTCGGTAATATTGGCCCCAGACCCATTGGAAGCCACCTTCAGGATCCAGACATTGAAATACTCCTTATAGCTCTTGTAGGGTTCCGTGGCGAAGAGGGCGTCGATGCCGCTCTTGGCCCTGGCCTCATAAAGCGGGAGTTCCTCTTCTGTATAGCCGTCGGGAATGACGGCGATGCTGACCGGCTGGGATTTGGACGAAGCCATGTAGAGAATCGGAGCCACTGTAGGATCATCCCCGTCGTAACTGTCGCCCAGCGCGATGGTCCCCAGGTCACAGATGCGTCCTTGCGTGAAATTTACCTCCTTGTTCCCCTGCTTGGTGACCGAATCTCCTTCGTCGTTCGAGAATACCATGGTGACGAGTTGGCCGTCTGCCGGAGCAATAGTCAGATAATAGTCCACACCCGGACGGAAATCGCCGTTCAGGGAGACATCGGCATAGGATTCCGCCCCGCCGAAACTGATGTCGCGCGTAAAGCTGGCATTTTCTCCGTTCTCGACGACGATGAGGTCTCCGGAAATCTTTTGGTCGCAGTTGAGCCTGACATGCTTGATTTCCCCGGCAATCCCACCGGAAAGCCGGAAGTGCACCAGGGAGACCAGGTTGATAAAGTGCAGGTCATCCCCCTGCTTCGTGCAGTAGGCGTAAGAGAAATTGTAGCCGGGCGCGATATTCCCTTCCACCGCCGTCTGCTCGCGGGGGATGGTCACTTCGAAAACCTTGTTCCCGTTGTAGGTCCCTATACGGGAGTCATTTCCCCGAGGATAGATGGCGTAGCAGGGAGAAGAGGGGAGATTCACATAGGTCGTAAAATCCGCCACGGCTCCTCCTTCCGCCGTTGAATAAACGGCCGTATAATAGGAACTGGATTGGAAACTGTACATCCTGAAGCTGTCTCCCGCTTCCCAGAGGACAAGCGCCTCCGTTCCTGCCCCGGTCATTTCCAGATAGGAGCGGGAATCCTCACGGAAACCTGCCGAAAGGCTCGAGATTTCCCCTTTCGCCGCCTCCTTGCTCTGCATAGGCTCCAACGCCCACCATTTGACGGGAACTGAATAAGAGATGTCCGGAGTGGTTTCCGGGGAGGGAGGGACCTGGTCCCTGTCTGCCGTGCTGCACGAAACGCCCAGTACGGCGAGCGCGAAGAGCGCGCTGAGGAAGTGCTTGCGTTTCATATCAGTCAGCGGGATAAGTAAAACCGGGATCCACGGGATCCACATAATAAGAATCATTACTAGCGGTCAGCAGTCCCTGCCCGGGGACCGCTTCCATCACATTACACATCGGCGGGAAATACCTGTCCATAAGTGCAAAGATAAGAAAAATTGACTACCTTCGCCAAATGCCTTCCTACCTGCAGATAGAGAACATCTCCAAGTCCTACGGGCCGAAAGTCCTTTTCGACCGCATTTCCTTCAATATCAACGAAGGGGACAAGGTCGCGCTGATCGCGCCGAACGGCACGGGCAAAACCTCGCTGCTGCGCATCCTCGCGGG
>JAEEJZ010000034.1 GCA_016282145.1 Bacteroidales bacterium
CTTGATCCGGACGGGATCTCCCAGGCGGAAGCATTTGCGCGTGCGGCGGCCCCGCAGGCACCAGGCCTTCTCATCGAAGTCGAAGAAGTCCGAACGGATCTCCCGCAGGGGCACCATCCCCTCAATCTTCGTGGGCTCGATTTCCACGTACATCCCCCATTCGGTGATGCCGGAGATGCGGCCGTCGAACTCCTGCCCCAACTTGTCCTGCATAAATTCCACGAGTTTGTACTTGACGCTGGTGCGTTCCGCTTCGGCGGCGACGATCTCCCGCTCCGATGCGTGCTTGCATTCCTGCTCCACGCGGTCGGCGGCAGCGCTTTTCCCGCCCGCCAGATAGGAGGAAAGCAGGCGGTGCACCATCGTGTCCGGGTATCGGCGGATAGGCGAGGTGAAGTGGGTATAGAAAGGGAAGGCAAGCCCGTAGTGGCCGATGTTGTCGCTGCTGTAGAAGGCCTTGGCCATCGCCCGCAGGGCAATGTCCTCGAAGGTGGCGCTCTCCGCCTTTCCTTTCGCGCTTTCAAGCAGGGTGTTCAGCGTTTTCGCCGCTTCCCGGCCCTCGAGCGAGCCTTCCATCTTGTATCCGAAGTGGCCGGCAAAGGCCTTGAGCGACTGTAATTTCTCGCTGTTCGGCTCTCCGTGTACGCGGTAAACGAAGGTCTTGGCGTTCTTTGCGGCGACGGCGTTCATCTTCCCGTCCGTCGCGATGAATTCCGCCACGCTGCGGTTCGCCAGCAGCATGAATTCCTCAATGAGGAAGTTCGCCTCTTTCGATATTTTCTGATAGACCCGGACCGGCTTGCCGGAAGCATCCACTTCCACTTTCATCTCCGGCCGGTCGAAATTCACGGCGCCGTTCTTGAAACGTTTCTCCTTGAGGCGCTGTGCCAGACCGTTCAGCGTCAGGATGGCCTCTTTGAGCGTGTCGCTCCAGTCGCCTTCCCCGCTGTTCTCGATGATGCCCTGCGCCTGGTCGTAATCCAGCCGGTAGTCGGAACGGATGATGGTGCGCGAAAAACTGCGGCTGCGGATTTCGGCCTTGGGGCTGAGCTGGAAGATGGCTGAAAAGCAGAGTTTATCCTCTCCCGGCCGCAGGGAGCAGACCTTGTTGCTCAGTTTCTCGGGCAGCATCGGCACGGTGCGGTCCACCAGATAGACGGAGGTGCCGCGCTCGCGGGCTTCCTTGTCGAGGGCCGTTCCCGGCTTGACATACCAGGATACGTCCGCGATGTGCACGCCCACCTCGAAATCGCCGTTCCCGAGTTTGCGGAAAGACAGCGCGTCGTCGAAGTCCTTGGCATCGCTGGGATCAATGGTAAAGGTGAAGGTATCGCGGAAGTCTTTGCGCCCCTTCAGGTCTTCTTCAGTGATGGTCTCGCGGATGGCCTCCGCTTCCTTTTCGACGTTCGCCGGGAAACGGTACGGCAGGTTGAACTCCGCCAGGATGGCGTGCATTTCCGTTTCGTTCTCGCCCGGGAAGCCCAGCACATCGACAAGGTGGCCGTAGGGGTTGATGCTGCCCCTGTCCCACTTGTCCACCGAGGCTGCGACCTTCATCCCCGCCTGCGCCCCCATCGTCCGCGCCTCCTCGGCATCGACCATGATGTCATAGGGCATATATTTGCTCTGCATCAGCACCCAGGCCTGGGCACCCCTGTAATGCATATAGCCGACGAAGTATTTGCGTCCGCGCTCCAGGATTTCAATCACCTCTCCCTCGCGGCGCCCCGTGCGGCCTTTCTCGCGGGTGACGGCGACTTTCACGAGGTCCCCGTCCAGCGCATGCCGCGTCTTGGAGGCCTTGACGAAGATGTCTTCCTCTTCGCCTTCCACTTTGACGAAGATAAATCCCTCGCGGGTCATCTGGGCTCTGCCCGTCACTTGCGGGAAGACCTTCTTCCCGCCCTGTTTTCTAGTCTTTCTTTTTTTCATTACGGCGAAATTACTAAAAGAAAAAATATCCTGCAACAGCGGGCACTTGTTGCTTCGCAACCCTATCCGGGTAAATGTGCCCTAACGTTGCAGGTTATTAAGAAAATTAGTAATTTCGCAATTCATGCCCGGGAAGGAGTATATATCGGTAAGGGGAGCCAGCTCCCACAACCTGAAGAATGTCGACGTGGACATCCCGCGCCGCTCCTTTACCGTGATTACCGGCATCAGCGGCAGCGGAAAGTCCTCGCTGGCATTCGACACCCTGTATGCCGAGGGGCAGCGCCGTTACCTGAATACCCTTTCGCCTTATGCAAGGCATTTTGTCGGCGTACTGGAAAGGCCTTCGGTGGAGAGCATCAACGGCCTCAGTCCGGTGATTGCCATCGAGCAGAAGACCGTAAACGGGAACCCCCGCTCCACGGTGGGGACGGTGACGGAGATTTCGGATTTCCTGCGGCTGCTCTATGCCCGCGCCTCGACGGCCTGGTCGCCGGTGACCGGCAGGGAGATGGTCCGCTACACCGATTCCCGCATCGTGGACCTCATTATGGAGGAGTACGCCGGGCGCAAGTGCCTGCTGCTCGCGCCTCTGGTGCGCGGCCGCAAGGGGCACTACCGCGAACTGTTCGATTCGCTGCGCCGCAAGGGCTATACGCAGGTGCGCATCGACGGTAGCCTGGAAGCACTGGACAGCCTCGAAGCGCTGGACCGCTACAAAAACCACTTTATCGAACTGGTGGTGGACAAACTCAAGCCCGGCGACGGGGATGCTTCCCGCATCCGCGCGTCGGTCGGCGCCGCGTTGGGAATGGGCAAAGGCTCCGTGGCCGTATGGGACGCTGAAAGCGGGGCCCTGAAGCACTATTCCAAGCATTTCGTGGATCCGGATACCGGGCTTTCCCTGCGGGAACCGGCTCCGCACAGTTTCTCCTTCAATTCTCCGGAGGGCTGCTGCCCGCATTGCAAGGGACTCGGCACCATCGTGGATGTCGATATCGACCGTCTCGTCCCGGACCGCGGGCTCAGTATCGCCGACGGGGCCATCGTCCCGCTCGGGAAGTTGCGCAACAACCGGAAGTCGGAGATGGTGCGTGCCCTGGCCCGGAAGTTTGATTTTTCGCTCTATGAACCCGTAGATGCGCTGCCCGACGAAGTGCTGACGATGTTGCTTTTCGGTAGCGACGACCTGGTGCGGGTGGGCGAGGGTGCCCTTTCGGAGATGGTCTCCTGGCCCGGCGTCGTGGAAGATATCGAGGACAAGGTGGTCTGTCCCGTCTGTCACGGGACCCGGCTCAATGCGGATGCGCTCTGCTTCAAGATTGACGGCAAGGATATCGCGCAGGTGAACGCCATGGAGATTTCCGCCCTGTTGACCTGGTTGAAGGGCTTGCAGAAGAGCCTGAGCGGCCGCAGCGCCGCCGTGGCGCGAGACATCCTCAAGGAACTTGTCGACCGGGTGGGCTTCCTTTCCGGCGTAGGGCTGGATTACCTGTCCCTGGACCGGCAGACCGCTACGCTTTCCGGCGGGGAGAGCCAGCGTATCCGGCTCGCCACCCAGATCGGGTCCCGGCTGGTGAATGTCATCTATATCCTGGACGAACCGAGCATCGGCCTGCATCCCGGAGACAACCGCAAACTGCTGGAGTCCCTCTGCCGGCTGCGCGACGAAGGCAATACCGTCATTGTCGTAGAACACGATGCCGATACGATGCGTGCCGCCGATTATCTGGTGGACGTGGGCCCGGGCGCCGGTGCGCAGGGCGGACAGATCTGCTACAGCGGGGCGCCGTCCGGGGCGGACGGGGATACCCTGACCCTGAAATATCTGCGGGGAGAGAAATCCATTCCCGTTCCCCGGCAAAGGCGGAAGGGGAGCGGAAAGTCCCTGACGTTGCGCGGGGCCGGCGGCAACAATCTCAAGGGGATCGACATCGCCCTTCCGCTGGGCTGCTTCATCGGAATCGCCGGCGTAAGCGGCAGCGGGAAATCGTCGCTTATCAACGAAACGCTGGTCCCCATCCTCAAGGGACATTTTGACCGCGTTCGCACGCGTCCCCTTCCTTACGGGAGCATCGAGGGGCTGGAACATATCGACAAGGTGATAGAGATTGACCAGAGCCCCATCGGACGCTCGCCGCGTTCCAATCCGGCGACCTTTACCGGGGTGATGAGCGACATCCGTGCCCTGTTCGAGCAGACCCCGGACGCCAAGGTGCGGGGATTCAAGGCCGGCCGTTTCTCCTTCAATGTGGAAGGCGGCCGCTGCCCCGAGTGCAAGGGCGCAGGCATCAAGGTCATCGAGATGAACTTCCTTTCTCCGGTGAATGTCGTCTGCGACGTCTGCGGCGGAAAACGCTACAAGGACGACACACTGGCGGTACGCTATAAGGGGAAGAACATCAACGATGTCCTGGAGATGTCCGTCGCCGAGGCCTATGAATTCTTCGGGGCGCATCCGAAAATCTCCCGCAAACTGGGTGCGATGGTGGATGTGGGCCTGGGCTACGTGAAACTCGGGCAGTCCGCGGTGACGCTGTCAGGCGGCGAGAGCCAGCGGATGAAACTCTCGTCGGAACTCTTCAAGAAAGCCACCGGGAACACCCTCTATATGCTGGACGAGCCCACGACGGGCCTGCATTTCGAGGATATCAAGCAGCTGCTGGACATCCTGGGCAAGTTGGTGGACCAGGGCAATACGGTGGTGATTATCGAGCACAACCTGGACGTGCTCAAAAGCGTGGATTATATTTTTGACATGGGACCTGCCGGAGGTGCCGCAGGCGGACGCATCGTGGCTTCGGGAACACCGGAGCAACTGGCCGCCGACCCGGACTCCGTCACGGGACCGTATCTGAAAGACGTATTGAACAATGACAAAAATTGAAGCCGCAAGGCAGGAATACAAGGACTGGAGCCGCATGATGGGTGTGGATACCCTGTCCAAACTGAATGAAACGCTTGCGCAGGGCCGGGGTGTCTGGCTGGTCAACCTCTGCGAGGCGCGTCAGGAACGCAAATACGTGGAAGCCGCGGATGCGATCTGCGGAAGCGGGAAGCGCATCATCATGATGTCCGGCCCGTCCTCCAGCGGAAAGACCTCGTCGTCCCTCCGGATTGCGCAGCAGTGCCGGGTGCTCGGCATTTTCCCGCGCGTACTGGAACTGGACAATTATTTCGTGGAGCGGGACAGGACCCCGAGGGACGAGAACGGGGAATACGATTTCGAGTCGATCGGCGCGATGAATACGGAACTCCTGCAGGACAATATCCGGGACTTGCTCGCCGGGCGCGAAGTCCTCATCCCCAAGTATGATTTCAAGGAGGGGAAGACCGTTTTCGACGAGTCCCGCCGGATGAAACTGGCCTCCAACGAACTGCTTTTCATGGAGGGCATCCATGCGCTGAACCCGGCACTGATTCCGGACATCGACCGTTCCCACGTGTTCAATATCTACATCTCCGCATTGTCCGCCCTCAACCCGGGCCTGACGGAGGTGACGCACAACAGTACTACCGACAAGCGCCTGCTGCGGCGCATCGTCCGGGACAACCGGACGCGGGGCATCAGCCCGGAGGACAATATCCTGCGCTGGCCGTCCGTGCGCAGGGGGGAGCATCGCAACATCTTCCCCTTCGAGGAGAATGCCGACGTGGTGTTCAACTCTTCGACGCTCTACGACGTGCCCCTGCTCAAGTATTACGCGGAACCGCTCCTGCACGAGGTCAGCGAGTCGTCACCGGCCTACGGAAAGGCGCAGGAGCTGCTGACTTTCCTTTCGCACATAACGGCACTCAAGCCCGCTGAGATCGCGGTCATTCCGCCGACCTCCATCATGCGGGAATTCATTGGCGGGCAAATCCTGGTATAAACGATAAAATTATGAGAATCAAAGCATTGCTGACAATATGCCTCTTAGGCTGCGGGCTGGGGCTACGGGCCCGGCAGACGGACGATGAGCGAACTTTCGCGCAGGCGCAATGGAACTGGCGCGACCTGGGCAAGGGAGTGCAGGTGGGCTATGCCCAACTCCAGCTTTTCGATTCGGTGCAGAGCATTTCGGTGCTCCGCTATCCGATGCGGCGGGTCCGTACTTTCCTGGCGAACGACAGTGCCGCCGCTTCCGACAGCACCTCCGCACTGGCCCTCCGTTACGGCGCGCGCGCGGCCATCAATGCCTCGTACTTCAATGTGAAGACACTGTATCCTACCACTTTTACCCGGGATGACGGGAAACAGGAGGGCTGGACCATGCCCGAAGAACTCCGGCGCGTGGACGGCGCCGTCGCCTTCAAGGGGAAGGAAGTGATGATTTTCCACAGCGATACGCTTTCCTATGCCGCGAAAACCCGGGGCTGCCGGGAGGTGATTGCCGCGGGTCCCGTCCTGCTGAAGGACGGTGTGGAGGCCCGTGAGGCCTGGCCTGACAAGGACAAGTTCTACACCAAGCGCCATCCGCGCACCCTCATCGGGACGACGGCGGACGGGTGGGTCTATCTGATCGTCATTGACGGCCGCTTCCCGGGGCAGGGGATAGGCACGACCATCCACGAGACCGTCGAGGTGGCCCGTATGTTCGGTTTGAAGGATGCCCTGAATCTGGACGGAGGCGGGTCGAGCGTCTTGTGGACGAAGCGTTTCGGCACCATCTCCAATCCCTACGACAACAGACGCTTCGACCATTTCGGACAGCGCGTCGTCCCTAATATCATTTACATCAAGTAATCGTCCGAGAGCAGCGGATTGCTGATTTTCTCGTATCCGATGGTGGTGTCGAGCCCGTGCCCGGGATAAACGAGCGTATCGGGGTCGAGGGGCAGGAGTTTTTCGCGGATAGCGCGGAGTTCGTCGTCCAAATCGCCGCCGGGGTAATCGGTACGGCCGATGGTGCCGCGGAAGAGGGTGTCCCCGCTGAAGAGGACGCCTTCTTTCTTTTCATACCAGCATACGCCGCCGCGGCTGTGCCCGGGGGTGGCCAGGACCGTAAAGTGCATGCCGGCCGCGTCGATGACGTCTCCGTCGAAGATGTGCTTGTAGGGGAAGTCCGTGCGCAGGTCGCCCATGCCGAGTTTCCGGGCGGTATCGGCGCTGAAGATAAGCGTCTGCTGGTCATCGGGGTTCATATAAACGACGCAGCCGTAGCGGTCGATCAGTCCCTGGACGCCGAAAATATGGTCCGGGTGTCCGTGGGTCAGGAGGATGGCCGTGGGCTTAAGGGCATGTGTATCCAGAAAACGGTAGAGTTTCTCGTGCTCGGAAGCGTCACAGTCGCCGGGGTCGACGATGATGCAGTCACTGTTTCCATCCAGCCAGGCGATTCTCGTGTGAACGCGAAAAAAATTGAAAGCAAAGGTTTGTAAGTTCATCGCTGCAAAAATACAAAAACTTTATTATCTTTGTAGATTGTAGGAACTACGAAGAGATGCACATCGGCGTTGCGGGAAATATTGGCAGCGGCAAGACGACGCTGACCGAGATGCTGGCCAACCATTACGGCTGGGAGCCGCGTTATGAGGCGGTTACCTACAACCCCTACCTGGAGGACTATTATCACGACATCCCCCGCTGGTCCTACAATCTCGAAACGTACTTCCTTGCACAGCGTTTCCGCGACGTGCTGGACATCGCCAAGTGCGACGGAGTGATTATCCAGGACCGCACCATCCTCGAGGGCGTGAACATCTTCGTGGCGAACAACCACGATATGGGGAACCTCTCCGACCGTGACTACGACACTTATATGCAGCTTTTCGAACTGCTGATGTCGACGGTCAAACTGCCGGACCTGCTGATCTACCTCCGCTGCGACGTCCCGCACCTCGTGCAGAACATCCGCAAGCGCGGACGCGACTACGAGCAGTCGATGAGTCTCGATTACCTGACGGGCCTCAACGACCGCTACGAACGCTGGATCAAGGCCTACAAAGGGAAGGTGCTGACCATCGATGCGGAAGGCCTCGACTTCAAGGAGAATCCGGAGGATTTCGCCCGCATTACGGACCGCATCGACGCCTTGTTATACGGATTATTTTAAGATACGGATATGCATATTGCCATTGCAGGAAACATTGGAAGCGGAAAAACGACGCTCACCCGGATGCTCGCCGCCCACTACGGCTGGACGCCCAAGTATGAGTCTGTGGACTTCAACCCCTATCTCTCCGATTTCTACGAGGATATGGAGCGCTGGTCCTTCAATCTCCAGATTTACTTCCTGAACAAGCGTTTCAAGGACGTGGTGGACATCTCCCGCTGCGAAGACGTGATTATCCAGGACCGTACCATCTACGAGGATGCGCGCATCTTCGCCCCCAATCTGCACGAAATGGGGCTGATGAGTTCCCGGGATTTCGACAATTACTCGGATCTCTTCGACCTGATGATGTCGCTCGTCGGGATGCCGGACCTGCTCATCTACCTGCGTTCCTCGATTCCCAACCTCATCGCGCAGATCCAGAAGCGCGGACGCGAGTACGAGAAGGGCATCCGCATCGATTACCTGACGGGCCTCAACGAGAAGTACGAGAACTGGATTTCCGGCTACACCGGCAATCTGCTGGTCGTGGATGCCGACCACGTTAAATTTGGAGAGAATCCCGATGATTTTTCCAAAGTGACCGATATGGTGGACGCCCAACTCTTCGGCCTTTTCACCCCTAAAGATATCCAGCATGGCGAATAGACCGACCATCATCGACTTCGTAGAGAAGTACTCCCGGCAGTTTGCCAATAACGTTTATCTTCGTGAGAAGGTGGACGGCACGTGGAAGGAGATTACCCAGGAACAGACCCGGGAGACGGCTTACCGCATCGGCGCGGGCCTGATGTCCCTCGGCCTGGAGAAGGGAGACAGGATCGCCCTGCTTTCGGAGAGCCGTGCGATGTGGATTCTGTCGGAAATCGGCGCAATGTACGCCGGTGCCACCGACGTGCCCCTTTCGGTGAACCTGGGTTCGGAGGCGGACCTGGTGTTCCGCATCAACCATTCCGATGCGAAGTGGGTGCTGGTCTCCTGCAACCATCTCCAGAAAATCCGCAATATCCTGCCCCAGTGCCCCCAGGTGCAGAAGGTCATCGTCTTTGATGATACCGCCTTCACCGTGAAGGAACTGCAGGATCCTGAGATCCGCATCAGCGAAGTCATCGCCCTGGGAGAAGAATTCCTCGCGAAAGACCGCGCCGCCTTTGAAGCGCGCTTCCGCAGCGTCGGCCCCGACGATTACGCCAATATAAGTTATACCTCCGGTACGACCGCCGATCCCAAGGGCATCCTGCTCACGCATCGCAACTATACGGCCAATGTCGAGCAGGGCAATTCCGTCATCTCCGTCCCGGAAAAGAGCGTCATGCTGATCATTCTGCCGCTGGACCACTGCTTCGCGCACGTGGCGGGAATGTACACGATGATGATTTACGGCGGAAGCATCGCTTTCGTGCCCATCGGGAAGAACGCGCTCGCTACGCTCAAGAACATCCCGGTCGCCATCCGTGAGACGCGGCCGCACGTGATGCTCTCCGTTCCCGCCCTGGCGCGCAACTTCAAGAAAAATATCGAGGCCGGTATCAAGGCCCAGGGCCCCTTCGCACAGAAACTCTTCGATTTCGCGGTGCGCAACGCCATCGCCTACAACAAGGAGTACTATAACCGCGGCGGCTTCCTGAACTGGTGGAGAAAGCCCCTGATGTGGCTTTTCGACAAGATCCTCTTCAAGAAGGTCCGCGAGAGTTTCGGCGGCCGCATGATGTTCTTCGTGGGCGGCGGCGCCCTGCTGGATATCGAACTCCAGCGCTTCTTCTGCGCGGTCGGTATGCCGATGTTCCAGGGCTATGGCCTGACGGAGGCGACGCCGATCATCTGCGCCAACGCTGCCGGACACGCGATTTTCGGCTCGTCGGGCCGTCTCGTCCGGCCGATGGACTGCAAGATCTGCGACGACAACGGCAACGAGGTCCCCATCGGACAGAAGGGCGAAATCGTCATCCGCGGCGAGAATGTGATGGCCGGCTACTGGAAGAATCCCGAAGCCACTGCGAATACGATCATTGACGGCTGGCTGCATACCGGGGACATGGGCTATATCTGCCCCTTCGATACGGACTTCCTCTATGTCGTGGGCCGCTTCAAGTCCCTGCTGATTTCTTCCGACGGGGAGAAATACTCTCCCGAGGCCTTCGAGGACAGTCTGCCCGAGGTGTCGAAGTATGTGGAGGCCGCGGTACTGCACAATAACCAGAACCCCTATACCATCGCGCTGATCGTCCCGGCCATGGATGCCCTTGCGGAATATGTGAAGGGGCTCGGGCTGGATCCGGAATCCCGCGAAGGGAAGGAGGCGATGCTCCGGAAGATCCAGGCGGAAATCGACAGTTATAAGACCGGGGGAGCGCACGCCGACCTTTTCCCCGACCGCTGGCTGCCCTCCGCGCTGGTCATCTGCGACGAACCCTTCTCGATTGCCAACGGTATGCTCAATTCCACGATGAAGATGGTGCGCCGCAAGGTCGAGGAGCACTATGCCGAGGGTATGGCTTATGCCTATACCTCGGAGGGCAAGCAACTGCTCAACGAGCGCAACCTGGCCGCATTGAAAGTGAAATAATAACCTTAAAACCCAATAACAATGTCAAACACAGCCGCAAAGAAGAGCTACACCCCCGCCATCGTGGTGATGTTCGCTCTGTTCTTCATGATTGCCTTCGTAACGAACCTGGCCGGTTCGATGGGCGTCATCGTCACCAATCAGTTCGGCGCTTCCAAGGCGCTCAGTCAGCTGGGCAGCCTCGCCAACTTCATCGCTTACGCCTGCATGGGTATTCCCGCGGGCCTGATCCTCAAGCGCAAAGGTTATAAGTTTACGTCCCGCGCCGCCGTGGTGGTGGGCTTCGTGGGCGTGGCCATCCAGTTCCTCTCCGGATATATGGAGTCCTTCGCCGTCTATGTGGCCGGTGCCTTTGTCGCCGGTTTCTCGATGTGTATGCTCAATATCGTCGTGAACCCGATGCTCAACACGCTCGGCGGCGGCGGTAACAAGGGCAATCAGCTCATCCAGTGGGGCGGTTCCTGCAATTCCATCGGCGGTACCCTGGCTCCCGTCTTCGTCGGTTGGCTCGTGGGCGGCTCCATCGCGGATGCGACCGTCGCCAAGGCGGCTCCCGTGATGATTATCGCCATGTCCATCTTCGCCATCGCCTACATCGTCATTTCCTTCACCGAAATCCCCGAGCCGCACATGGAGACCCCTGAGGAGAAGGCCGCGCGCATTTCCGGCAAGGCCGAGAAGGATCCGCACAGCGCCCTTTCCTTCCGTCATTTCGTGCTCGGTGCCATTTCCATCTTCTTCTATGTGGGTATCGAGGTCGGCATCCCCAATACGGCCAATGTGTATTTCTCCGGTCTGGACTGGGTGGGACCTGCCATTACCGGTACCTTCATCGGGGCTTACTGGTTCTGCATGCTGCTCGGCCGTCTGGGCGGTGGCATCATCGGCGGTAAATTCTCCAGCAAGAGCATGCTGCTCTGCACTTCCTCGCTGGCCATCCTGCTGATCCTCTGCGCGATGTTCATCCCGGAGACGGCGACCCTTTCCATCGCAGGCATGACCGTTCCCGCGAGCCTGGGCCTGCTGGTCCTTTGCGGTTTCTGCACCTCCATCATGTGGGGTTCCATTTTCAACCTTTCCGTCGAGGGCCTCGGCAAATATACCGCTGCGGCTTCCGGCATCTTCATGACACTGGTCTGCGGTGGCGGTATCATCCCCTTCCTGCAGAACCTCATCGCTGACAAGGTCGGCTCCATGCAGAGCTACTGGCTGCTCGTCATCTGCCTGGGCTACCTGGTATTCTACGCCGCCATCGGCAGCAAGAACGTCAACAAGGACATTAAAATCGACTAAAATATGGCACAGGAATTTGTAGTAGGCGTCGATATCGGCGGCCAGACTTCCAAGATTGGTGTAGTGGATAAGCACGGGGAGATCCTCGCGCAGAGCGTAATCCGTTCCGATACCTATGGCACGGATGCCAAAGCCTATATCGCCGCCCTTGCGGAGGCTGTCAGCCTCTGTATCAAACAGGCCGGCAAGAAGCCCGGGGATATCCGCGGCGTGGGCGTAGGTGCCCCGAATGGAAATTATTATACCGGACAGGTGGCTTTCGCCCCGAATCTCGCCTGGGCGGCCAAGACTTCCGTTCCGCTCAAGGACCTGCTTTCCGAAGCGCTGGGCGGACTGCCTGTTACCGTGACCAACGATGCCAATGCCGCCGCCCTGGGTGAAATGACCTACGGCGCTGCCAAGGGTATGACGAATTTCATCATGATTACCCTGGGCACCGGTGTCGGCAGCGGTATCGTCATCGACGGGAAAGTGCTCTACGGACACGACGGCTTTGCCGGGGAACTGGGACACGTCACGGTGGTACGCAATAACGGCCGCATGTGCGGCTGCGGACGTTCCGGCTGTCTCGAGGCCTATTGCTCCGCGATGGGTATCGCGCGTACGGCCCGCGAATGGCTGGCCGCGTCGGATGAGCCTTCGCTGCTCCGGGAACTGGAGAACATCACTTCCAAGGATATTTACGATGCCGCCAAGAAGGGCGATGCCTTCGCCCTGCGCGTCTTCGATTATACCGGAACCCTGCTGGGACGCAGCTTTGCGGACTTCATCGCGTTCAGCGCACCGGAGGCCATCGTGCTCTTCGGCGGTCTGGCGCGGGCCAAGGAATTCCTCTATGAGCCCATGCAGAAAGCCATGAACGACAGCGTGCTCAACATCTGGAAGAACAAGGTGAAGATCATCTTCTCTTCCCTCAAGGAGAACGATGCCGCCATCCTCGGCGCCTCGGCGCTTGCCTGGTAACACATTAACAATCAATAAACCAAAAAATCATTATGAAAGTTTTTAAATTCATTGCTATCGCTTCCGCGGCGCTGATCGTTTTCGCCTGCGGAAATTCGAAGAAGTATCCTGCCGGCATTACCGCCGAGCAGAAGGCCCAGATCGACTCCGTGACGCCCACCAAGGCCGAAATTGACTCTGTCAGCTTCCTCCTGGGTATCAACTATGGTGCATTCCTCGTGCAGCAGGGCTTCAAGGAGGATGTGAACATGTCCCAGCTCGTTGCCGGTATCAAGGATTTCCTGGCTGCGAAGGGCGATATGAACGACGAGGGTTTCACCGAGCAGTTCAAGATCGATCCCATGGAGATGGGAGCCATCATCGGCCGCTACATGGACAAGAAGAGCAAGGTCGCCCTGGTGACCAACAAGGCTGAGGAAGAGGCTTTCCTTGCTGCCAATGCAACCAAGGAAGGCGTGCAGACCACCGAGTCCGGCCTTCAGTACAAGATTATCGAGCCGGGTAACGATGTGAAGCCCGGTCCGGCCGACACCGTGTTCCTGACCTACAAGGGAACCCTGATCGACGGTAAGGTGTTCGACGAGTCCCAGGATACCACCAGCTTCCCGCTGGGCGGCGTGGTCGCCGGTTTCCGTGAGGGCCTCCAGCTGGTGGGCGAAGGTGGCAGTGCCATCCTCTACATCCCTTCAGCCCTGGGTTATGGCGAGCGCGGACAGCGCAATCCCTACACCGGTCAGTATTCCATTGAGGGCAACAAACTCCTCATCTTCGAGGTGAATGTCGCGAAGGTGGCGCCGAAAGTTGAAGTAGAGGAAGAGGAAAAGAAATAACTCTGCTCACTGAAAAAAATATCCTGCGGCAACGGGCACTTGTTGCTTCGCAACCCTATCCGGGTAAATGTGCCCTAACGCCGCAGGATATTTTTTATTCGTTCGCGTCGTAGATGACTTCTTCTTCATCGTCGGAACCGTCCTCCTCCTCGTCATCGAAATCTTCGTCATCGTCGTCATCGTCGTCCGGCCGTTCGCCGGGCAGGTGTCGCTGCTCTTCCGGCAGGTCCTCGAAGGCGACATAGCCGTTCTCGAAGGCTTCCGGGACGGGCCCTTTGCTTTCCAGCAGGGCGGGCCGGGCCGTCGCAGTGCCCGGATCTTCCCCTTCCAGGGTGATGATCACGCTCTTTTTCGAAGCGACGTCATAGAAATAGATGAACTGCGTGACGCCCTCCGCCACGGTGCGGGCGATGCTTACCGCGTCAACCGTGCCGGAACCTATGTCGATGAGGGCATAGCGGGCCTTGACGCACCCTTCGGCGTCCAGGGCCTTGAAGAGAATCTGCTGGTCGGCCGGGAATTCCAGGTCGGCCTGTAATTGCTTGTGGAAAGTGTAGAGCGTATTCTCTCCGTTAACGGTGTAGAGGCGGTAAAAACCTTTGATGCCCGCAAGGGTGACGCGATATCTGTAGTTCATATTGCGAAGATAGGAATAAATCACTAAATTTGGACTGGTTTTGGAGATAAAAGATACATATCTCAGCATAGCAGAACGCTCCCGGGGGCTGTATAAGGCGAGTGGCAGCCGCTTTATCGCCTTTGCCATTCCTGTAGAGAACGAGGCCCAGATCCGTGACGAGGTCCAGGCGCTGCGCCGGGAATACCACGACGCCCGCCATCATTGCATTGCCTGGCGGCTGGGCCACGACGGGGCGCGCTGGCGGGCTTCCGACGACGGGGAACCTTCCGGAAGTGCCGGCCGTCAGATTCTCGGCCGTATCGATGCCGAAGGCCTGAGTGACGTGCTGGTGGTCGTAGTCCGTTATTTCGGCGGCGTGAAACTCGGCATTCCCGGTCTGATCGAGGCGTATCGCAGCGCGACCGCCGATGCGCTTTCTTCCGTTCCCAAATGCGAAAAAATCGCCTGTATTTCCTATCATCTGCGTTTTGATTACGCGGCGATGCCGGCCGTGATGAAACTGCTTAAGGATATGGAACTCAAACAGATAAATCCGGTTTTTGAAGAGAATTGCAGCCTGGGGACGGCCGTCCGTCTGTCCCGGGCGGAGGCCTTTGAAAAGGCTGCCGGGGAAATCCCTTCCTGCACAGTGGAGAAACTTGTTTGAAATGTCAGAAGAATTGAGTATTTTTATCGTCCCAATCATGGGGTAGTATATTAACTTATTTTTTAAAAATGAAAAAAGTACATGTTTTCAATGCCGGTCCCTGCCTGCTCCCGCAGGTGGCGATCGACGCCGCGGTTGAAGCACTCAAGGATTTCAAGGGTACCGGAGTCTCCCTGATTTCCATCTCCCACCGCACCAAGGAGTGGGAAAGCGTCATGGATGAATGCCGCGCGAATTGGAAAGAACTTCTCAATATTCCCGATGATTATGAAACCCTTCTCCTCGGCGGCGGTGCGAGCCTGCAGTTCCTCTGCGCGCCGATGAACTTCCTGGAGAAGAAGGGCGCCTATCTGGAGACCGGCGTCTGGGCCAAGAAGGCCTTCAAGGAAGCCAAGGGTATCGGCAATGCGGTGGTCGTCGCTTCGTCGGCGGACCGCAACTACTGCTACGTCCCCAAGGATTATGAAATTCCTGCCGATGCAGACTATTTCCACATCACCACCAACAATACCATCTACGGAACGGAACTGCATACTGATATCGACAGCCCCGTGCCCCTGATCGCCGATATGTCTTCGGATATCCTGAGCCGCCGCATCGACGTGAGCAAGTACGCGCTGATCTACGGCGGTGCGCAGAAGAACGCGGGCCCTGCCGGCGTCGCGTTTGCGATCGTCCGTAAGGATGCCCTCGGGAAGGTCAGCCGCTATATCCCGACGATGCTCGACTACCGTACCCACATCGACAAGGGTTCGATGTTCAATACGCCGCCCGTCTTCTCCATCTTCGTGATGAACGAGACGCTGAAGTGGCTCAAGGCTATGGGCGGTATCGATGCGATCCACGCGCTGGACGTGAAGAAGGCCGAGACCCTCTATGCCGAGATCGACCGCAATCCCTTCTTTGTCGGCACCGCCGACAAGGCCGACCGTTCCATCATGAACGTCTGCTTCGTGATGGCGCCCGGCAAGGAAGAACTCCAGGACGAGTTCCTCGCTTTCGCCAAGGAGCGCGGGATGGTGGGCATCAAGGGCCATCGTTCCGTAGGCGGATTCCGCGCCTCCCTCTACAATGCCTGCACGCAGGAGGATGTGGATGCGCTGGTCGCCGTCATGCAGGAGTTTGAAAACCTTAAAAAGTAAGGAGGAAGCCTTATGAAAGTGCTTGTCGCCACCCAGAAACCCTTTGCCGCCGTTGCGGTGAAAGGCATCCGTGAAATCCTCGAGGCCGCCGGCCACGAGGTCGTCCTGCTGGAAAAATATGCCGAGCAGTCCGATTTGGAAAAAGCGGCAGCCGATGCCGATGCGATGATCATCCGCTCGGACAAGGTGACTCCGGAAGTCATCGCCGCCGCACCCCGGCTCAAGACCGTCGTGCGCGCCGGCGCCGGCTATGACAATGTGGACCTTGATGCTGCTACCGCGAAGGGGATCGTCGTGATGAATACCCCGGGGCAGAATGCCAACGCCGTTGCGGAACTCGCCATCGCCATGATGATTTATATGGCCCGTACCCAGTTCACCCCCGCCACCGGCTCCGAGATCCAGGGCAAGACCCTCGGTATCCAGGCCTTCGGGAACGTGGGACGGCTGGTCGGTGCCAAGGCGAAGGCCCTCGGCATGAAGGTCAAGGCCATCGACCCCTTCCTCCCTGCACAGAAGATTGCGGAAGGCGGCGCCGAACCTGCCAAGGACCTGGACGATCTCTATGCGACCGGCGATTATGTCAGTATCCACATCCCGGCTACGCCCCAGACCATCCACAGCATCGGTTATGACCTGCTGATGAAGATGCCCAAGGGTGCGACCCTGATCAATACCGCCCGTAAGGAGGTCATTGACGAGGCCGGTCTGGAGAAAGCCCTCGAAGAGCGCCCGGATCTCAAATATGCCGCCGACGTGGCTCCGGACAACCTCGCTGCGCTGCAGGAGAAGTTCGGTCTGCGCGTCTTTGCGACGCCCAAGAAGATGGGTGCCCAGACCTCGGAGGCGAACATCAATGCCGGCCTTGCCGCCGCCCGCCAGATCGTCGCTTTCTTCGAGAGCGGAGACAAACGTTTCCAGGTAAATAAGTAATATGGTAAGAGTAAAGCCCTTTGCCGCATTGCGGCCTCCCAAGGATATCGTCACCGCCGTGGCGGCTCCGCCCTATGACGTGCTGGACTCGCAGGAGGCGGCCGCCATCGCAGGAGAAAAGTCTCTGCTCCACATCACCAAGCCGGAAATCGACTTCAATCCCGTCCTTCCGGAAGACGATGCGCGTGTCTATGACAAGGCCGTGGCGAACTTCAAGGCCTGGCAGCAGCGGGGCTGGCTGGTGCGCGACGGCAAACCCTGTTATTACGTATATGCGCAGACGATGGGGGAGCGTACCCAGTACGGTCTGGTGCTTTGTGCCCATACCGACGATTATGCTTCCGGGCTCATCAAGAAGCACGAACTGACGCGTAAGGACAAGGAAGACGACCGGATGGTGCACGTCAAGATCCAGAGCGCCAATATCGAGCCGGTGTTTTTCGCCTACAAGGACAACGCTTCGCTCGCCCAGATTGTCGCAAAAGCGTCGGCCGGGGCTCCGGAATACGATTTTATCGACGACAATGACTTCCGTCACCGTCTTTGGGTCATCGACGACGATGCGACGGTCGCGCGCATTACGGCGCTCTTCACCGACGAGGTGGAGGCCTTCTATGTGGCGGACGGCCATCATCGTACGGCCGCTGCGGCCCGTGTGGGTGCCGAGAGAAGGGCGGCGGATCCCGCCCCCAGTACCGATAAGGAGTACAACTTCTTCATGGCGGTCTGCTTCCCGGAGAGCCAGTTGCGCATTCTGGACTACAACCGCGTGGTCAAGGACCTGAACGGCCTGAGCGTCCCGGAATTCCTGAAAGCCCTGGAAGAGGACTTCATCGTGGAAGGAAAGGGAACGCAGGTCTGGCGGCCCGACCGTCTGCATAACTTCGCGATGTACCTGGAAGGCCAGTGGTATTCGCTGACGGCCCGCGAGGGACGCTGCAACGATGCGGATCCCATCGGCGTGCTGGATGTGACGGTGCTCTCCGAGCGCGTACTCAACCGGATCCTCGGCATCGGCGACCTGCGTACGGACAAGCGCATCGACTTCGTCGGCGGCCTGCGCGGTCTCCCCGAGCTGAAGCGTCGCGTGGACAGTGGCGAAATGAAAGTGGCGTTCGCGCTTTACCCGGTATCGATGGCCCAGCTCATCGCCATTGCCGACTCCGGCCTCATCATGCCGCCGAAGACCACCTGGTTTGAACCGAAACTTCGTTCAGGACTCTTTATCCATACCTTTTAATGCAATCGAGGCAGGAACTCATACGGGCTAAGCTGAAAGATTTCTTCGGCTATGACTCCTTCAAGGGAGATCAGGAGCGTATCATCACCCACCTGGTGGATGGCGGGGACGCTTTCGTGCTGATGCCCACGGGGGGAGGAAAATCCCTCTGTTACCAGTTGCCTGCCCTGGTCATGGACGGGACGGCGATTGTCATTTCGCCGCTCATCGCCCTGATGAAGAATCAGGTGGACCTGCTCCGGAGCTTCGAGTCCGGTACGGGTTCGATGGCCCATTTCCTGAACTCCTCGCTGAGCCGTCAGCAGATTGACGAGGTGCGGGAGGATCTGGTCAGCGGCCGCACCAAGATCCTTTACGTGGCGCCCGAGTCCCTGACCAAGGAAGAGAATATCAGTCTCCTGCGCGGCGTGAAGATTTCCTTCTATGCCGTGGATGAGGCGCACTGTATTTCGGAGTGGGGCCATGATTTCCGTCCGGAGTACCGGCGCATCCGCACCCTGGTGGATACCATCGGCCGGGCGCCGATCATCGCCCTGACGGCAACGGCGACGCCCAAGGTGCAGAGCGACATCCTCAAGACCCTCGGCATCCCCGATGCGGAGATTTTCAAGTCTTCCTTCAACCGTCCGAACCTCGTCTACGAGATCCGGGACAAGCAGGATCCGGAGAAGGACATCATCAAGTACATCCATCAGAACAGGGGCAAATCGGGTAGTATCTACTGCCTTAGCCGCAATAAGGTGGAGGAACTTTCTTCCCTGCTGTGCATCAACGGCATCAAGGCCCTGCCTTATCACGCCGGCCTGGACGCCAAGACGCGGGCGGAAAACCAGGACAAGTTCCTGATGGAGGAGGTGAATGTCATCGTGGCGACCATCGCCTTCGGTATGGGCATCGACAAGCCCGATGTCCGTTTCGTCATTCACTACGATATTCCCAAGAGTATCGAAAGTTACTATCAGGAAACCGGCCGTGCCGGTCGGGATGGCCAGGAAGGGGAGTGCATCGCCTACTACAGCTATTCCGATATCCGGAAGTTCGAGAAATTCATGCAGGGCAAGCCCATCGCCGAGCAGGAGATCAGCCGTCAGCTGCTGAGCGAAGTGGTGGCGTACGCCGAATCGAACCAGTGCCGCAGAAAATTGCTGCTCAATTACTTCGGCGAAGATTACGGGCATCCTTCCTGCGGCGCCTGCGACAATTGCCTGCACCCGCGTCCCACCTTCGACGGAAGGGAGGAAATGAAACTCGTGATTTCGCTCGTGGAAGCGCTGCCCGAGCATTTCAAGCTCGACCATCTGGCCAATATCCTTGCCGGTGTCAACAACTCGATGATTTCCTCCTTCAAGCACAATCAGCTGGAATTCTTCGGGAAAGGCTCCGCGCACAGCGAGAAGTTCTGGTGTACGGTGATTCACCAGGGACTGACCCTGCATCTGCTGGAAAAGGAAATCGAGTCCTACGGACTGATCTATGCCACGCCTGCGGGCCGGGATTTCCTGCAGAACCCTTATGAACTGCAACTTGTGGAGGATCGCCAGTTCTCCAAGGCAGCGGCCGAGGACGAGGACGACGAGGAGGCCGTAGCGGCCAATCAGGCCGTCCTTTCAGGCGGCGGGGGAGACAGTACCCTGCTCTCCATGCTCAAGGACCTGCGCAAGTCCCAGGCACACAAACTCAAACTGCAGCCCTGGATTATTTTCGGAGACCCTTCGCTGGAGGATATGACCATCCTCTATCCGGTCAGTTTCGAGGATCTGCAGAAGTGCCAGGGCGTGGGCGAGGGCAAGGCACGCAAATTCGGCGGCCCCTTCATCGAACTGATCAAGCGCTATGTCGAAGAGAACGAAATTACCCGTCCGGATGATTTCGTGGTCAAGTCCGCCCCTACCCGTTCGGAGAACAAGATATTCATTATCAAGAGTATAGATAGGAGAATGTCCTTCGAGGACATCGCCTCGGCCCGGGACCTCGACATCGAGGAACTGGTGAGCGAGATGGAATCCATCGTGGCGACGGGGACAAAACTCAATATCGATTACGAGATCCGCGAAACCCTGGACGAAGAGGTGGTGGAGGAAATCTACGACTACTTCAAGAACGAGGCTTCGTCGGATTCCGTAGAAGAGGCTATCCAGGCTTTGGGTGCGGATTATGACGAGATGGAAATCCGTCTGGTGCGCCTCAAATTCCTTTGTGAAATCGCCTCATGATTCCCAGGGAGACGGTACAGCAGATTCTCGACACGGCCCGCATCGAGGATGTCGTGTCGGATTTCGTGGCGCTCAAGCGCCGCGGGGCGAGTTTCGTCGCCTGCTGTCCCTTCCATAACGAGAAGACCCCCTCTTTTTACGTGACCCCCTCCAAAGGCATTTTCAAATGCTTCGGCTGCGGCAAATCCGGGACGGCGGTGGGCTTTGTCATGGAACACGAACACGCCTCCTACGCGGAGGCGCTTCGCTACCTGGCCCGCAAGTATCATATCGAGGTCAAGGAAGAGGAGGAGAGCGCCGAAGAGATTGCCCGCCGTCAGCACAGCGAAAGCCTGCTGCTGGTCAGCGAATGGGCCCAGAAGTTCTTTGCGGAGCAGTTGCGTGACGGCGAGGGCCGGGCGGTAGGCTATGCCTATTTCCGTTCCCGCGCCCTGACGGACGAGACCATCGCCAAGTTCGGACTGGGCTGGGCCCCCTCGTCGCGGACAGCCCTGCTCGATGCGGCCCGGCAGGCCGGTTACAAGGAGGAATACCTGCTGGAGGCGGGACTGCTGCGCCAAAAAGAGGAAGGCGGCCCCCTCGTGGACAAGTTCGTCGAGCGGGTAACCTTCCCCATCCATTCCCTGAGCGGCCGGGTCATCGCCTTCAGTTGCCGTACCCTCCGCTCCGACAACCCTGCCAAATACGTCAATTCCCCGGAAACGGAGATATACAAGAAGAGCCGCGTCCTGTACGGGCTCTATCAGGCCAAATCGGAGATTGCCCGCCGCGATGAGTGCATCCTCGTGGAAGGGAACATCGATATGGTGATGATGCACCAGAAGGGCATCACCAACGTCGTCGCAACCTGCGGAACGGCATTGACGGTGGAGCAGATCCGGCTCGTCCGCAAGTTTACGGAGAACATGACCATCATGTATGACGGCGATTCCGCCGGCATCAAGGCGGCCATCCGCGGACTGGACCTGGTGCTTGCCGAGGGGATGAACGTCCACATCGTGCTGCTGCCCGAAGGGGAAGATCCCGATTCCTTCTGCCGCGGACGCGAGCGGGAGGAAGTGGAAGACTATATCCGCGGGCACGCGACCGACTTCATTTCGTTCAAGACGGACCTGCTGCTCGCCGAGGCGGCCGGAGATCCCCTGCGCAAGGCCAATCTGATCAATGATATCGCCGATACGATTGCCCGCATTCCGGATGCCATCAAGCGGTCGGTCTATGTGGAAAGCGTCGCCATGCGCTTCGATATCGACCGGGATATCCTCTTCGAGCGGATTACGAAGACCCTTCGCGCCGAAGCGGAGCGGCCCCGGAATGTCCAGCCGCAGGCAGTGGCGGCGGAGCCTCCCCGGACGGAGGAAGTGTTGCCGCCCCTGGAGAACGTGACGCTCGCGAAAGCGGAGTCCGACCTGCTGTATTTCCTGCTGACGCACGGCTGCGATACCCTGGCCTTCCCGGCGGATTCCGAATTCAGCAGCCCCGAAGGGGAGGAAAACCCGACGGTGGCGGATTTTATCCGGAACGCCCTGGAGTCGGACGGCTCGCAGTTCGCCAACTCGGCGTACCGCCGTCTTTACGACGCGTATATGGCGCTTTATGACCAGGGACTGGCGCAGGACGTTATCCTGCGGACCCTGCTCGACGGCGAAGACCGCGTGGGTGCCCTGCTCGCCGCGCAGTTATCGACGGAAAAATACCGTCTCAGCGTCAAAGTGTTCGAGGAGGCGATGACGACCCCCGCCTCGTGGCTGGTCATCTTCGTGCCCCGGGCGATACTGTATTATGCGGAGCGCCGGGTGCATTACAGCATCGACTGTCTGCGCCGCTCCCTGGAGGGTGCGCCTGCCGAGGAGCAGTTGAAGATCCTGGAGAAAATCGTGAAGTTGCAGGGTGCTCAACGCAAAATCAACAAGAAATTAGGAAGAGAATAGGATATGGAAAAGAAAAGAACCCTCGTCACCTGTGCCTTGCCTTATGCCAACGGCCCCGTGCATATCGGGCACCTGGCCGGCGTATATGTGCCTGCCGACATCTATGTGCGCTACCTCCGCCTGCGCGGAGAGGATGTGCTCTTTATCTGCGGCTCGGACGAGCACGGCGTGCCCATCACCATCAAGGCGCGCGAACAGGGCTGTACGCCCCAGGACATCGTGGACAAGTACCACGGTATCATCAAGGATTCCTTCAGCCGTCTGGGCATCAATTTCGACATTTATTCCCGGACCAGTTCCAAGGTGCACGCGAAGAATGCGTCGGACTTTTTCCGCAAACTCTATGATGACGGCGCTTTCATCACCCGCGAGAGCGAGCAGTATTACGATCCCGAGGCCAAGACCTTCCTGGCGGACCGCTACATCGTGGGAACCTGCCCCAAGTGCGGCAACCCCGGCGCCTATGGCGACCAGTGCGAGAAATGCGGTTCCACCCTCAGCCCGGAGGAACTCATCGACCCGCGTTCGAAACTGAGCGGCGCCACCCCGGTGAAGAAGAAGACCACCCACTGGTATCTGCCCCTCGACCAATATGAGAAATGGCTTTCCGAATGGATCCTGGACGGTCATAAGGAGTGGAAGACCAATGTGTACGGACAGTGCAAGAGCTGGATCGACGGCGGCCTGCAGCCCCGTGCCGTCAGCCGCGACCTCGACTGGGGCGTCCCCGTCCCCGTGGAAGGTGCTGAGGGCAAGGTGCTCTATGTCTGGTTCGACGCGCCCATCGGCTACATCTCCAATACGCAGGAACTGCTGCCGCAGACTTGGGAGAAGTGGTGGAAGGACGAACAGACCTCGCTGATCCATTTCATCGGCAAGGACAATATCGTCTTCCACTGCATCGTTTTCCCGTCGATGCTCAAGGCGCACGGCAGTTATATCCTGCCCGAGAACGTGCCCGCCAACGAGTTCCTGAACCTCGAGGGGGACAAGATCTCCACCTCGCGCGGCTGGGCGGTCTGGGCGCACGAATACCTGCAGGATTTCCCCGGGAAGGAGGACGTGATGCGCTATGTGCTGACCGCTAACGCCCCGGAGACCAAGGACAATGATTTCTCCTGGAAGGATTTCCAGCAGCGCAACAACAGCGAACTCGTGGCGATTTTCGGGAATTTCGTGAACCGTGCCGTAGTGCTGACGCACAAGTATTTCGACGGTGTCGTCCCGCCCTGCGGGGAACTCCTGGACATCGACCGTGAAGCGCTGTCCGCCCTGCCGGAACTGCGCGCGTCGATGGAGGCGAACCTTGCCGCCTTCCGCTTCCGCGAGGCTCTCAAGGATGCGATGGGCATCGCCCGGGTAGGGAACAAATATATTTCCGATACCGAGCCCTGGAAGGTGGCGAAGACCGATCTCGGCCGCGCCGCCACCATCCTGAACATCTCCCTGCAGATCTGCGCGAACCTGGCGCTGGCCTTCGAGCCCTTTACGCCCTTCGCCGCCGAGCGCCTGCGCGCGATGCTGAAGGTCGGCCTCGATGCGGGCTTCGATCACCGCAGCGGGGAAGCCGTTACCGAGAATACCTTCCGCGAAGGGGAAGGGGCCGCCCTGCATACCGGTGTCGCTCCGGCCGAAGCGCTGGTGCTGCGCTGGGCGATGCTCGGCAATGCCGATATCCTGCCCGCCGGCCATGCCATCGGGGAGGCGAAACTGCTCTTCGAAAAACTGGAGGACGATTCGATCCAGCTGCAGCTCGACCGTCTCGAGGCCATCCGGAAGCAGATGGAGGCCGCCCGCAAGGCCGAAGAGGCTTCGCGCGTCACGCCGCAGAAGGCCGAATGCAGTTTCGACGATTTCGAGAAGATGGATATCCGCACCGCGACCGTCCTGGAGGCGGAGCGCGTGCCCAAGACCGACAAACTGCTCAAACTGACCATCGATACCGGCATGGACCGCCGGACGATCGTCTCCGGCATCGCCGAGTTCTATACGCCTGAGCAGATGCTCGGAAAGCAGATCTGCATCCTTGCGAACCTGGCTCCCCGCGTGATTCGCGGGATCGAGTCGAAGGGTATGATCCTGATGGCCCGCCAGAACGACGGTAAAATGCGCTTCATCACCCCGCAGGAAGTCCTTTCCAACGGCGCCCAGATCGGCTGATCCTACTTGAATTCCCTGCCGTTGAAGCGGTGTTTCTCGTAGCGGTAGAGTTCGTGGCTTTCCTCGTCGTACCAGAGGGTGTAACTGAAATCGCCCTTTGAAGGCTTCGTCGGGGTAAAGGTAGCGACGCTGTATTGCTCGGGCAGTTTCTGGTTGTTGCGGTACTTGAGCCCGGCGTAGGCGATTTTCTCATTTTCGATGGCGGCGCTGACATAATCCTGGAGGATGTCGAGCCAGACGGGCAGGAGGCTGTATTCGCCCATCCCGAAGTTTTCCAGTGTCGCCAGCGGGAGTGCCGCCACATTGAAGGGGCGCCTGCGCTTATTGGCGTCGTCTTCTTTCCCGCCCTTGTCCAGCGAGAGGAAGACCAGTCCGCCCGAAGATACGATGCTCAGGACATAACTGTCCGGCTCGGTCCGGGCGCGGGTGAAATCGTCCACGTCGCACATCTCCCAGGGGGAGAGGGTCCAGCTTTCGGTGATGGCCGTCTTGAAGTCCATGTCAAACAGTACGTTCCCGGTCGGGATCACCTTGACGATGGCGCTGGGGAAGTCCTCCAGCAGAAAGCCCTTGGTATAGACCTTCGCCTGCCCCCGGGCCGCAACGCAGCCGCCCAGCAGCAGACTCGCCGTCAACAGGTATTGAATGATTCTCTTCATCGTGATTGCGCCGTCATCTTCCGTGCAGTAAATGTACGGCTTTTCTATGACATTGCAAAACCCTCCGGCCTGACGCTGCTACCCGGGCGCGCAATTCCTTTAATTCTGTCGATAAGTTCGATGTGTCCAGCAGATACTCCCGAACCTTTACAAAGGCTCGCATAATGGCAATATTAGCGGCAATGGCAACATCACTTCTCAACACTCCAGAAAGCATTGCAATTCCTTGCTCTGCAAAAGCAAAAGGGAGTGCCTTTTTAGGCCTTTTTGATGTCATCACAATTTGTGATGAGTTCGCAACCAATTCTTCTTCAGTGAGTTGAAACATAAAATCTGGCGGGAAACGCTCAATGTTTCTCTTTACTGCCTGGTTTAATGATCGGGTTTCCACCTGATATAGCTTCGCCAGATCATAATCTAGCATCACATTTTTCCCTCTAATATTATGAATGAGGGGTCGTACAAGGTCAACGGTGTTACTCATAGCACAACAAACAATATGGTATCATTAGCGCAAAGATATACCGCAAGTTGCCGTTGAAAAAGTTTTTCAACGCTTAAGTTAGGGGTGTTGCTCCGGGAAGCGGCTGCCTTCGGCCGGGAAGAGCCGGAGCGGTACGCCCCTTCCGCTCCGGGAGTAGGCCTGCAACAACGGGCGCTTGTTGCTTCGCAACCCTATCCGGGGAATTGAGCGACAAACCGAGCGATGTGGAACTCGTTCCGACATCCGAGGTGCGAAGCTCAAAGCCGTCAGGCAAATGCGCCCTAACGTTGCAGGCCTACTCACTACGTCGCTCCAGGTTCATCTCTACCACCACGCCGCCCGGCCCTTCCCGGCCCTCCGGACTGACGCCGCTTCCTGAATCAAATGCCGTCAAATTGGCCGGTACTTTTCCCGAAAAAGGCCGTTTTTTAAGAAAAATGCTGCCCCGAGGGCAGTAAAAATGCCGAAAATCACGGATTTTAGGCAAAAGTACGTGCCATCGCAGTCTTGGCGAAAGTTATTTTGGAATAATTCAAAACAACTTTTAAATTTGTGAGTTATGTCGGAATATATCGTATCTGCACGGAAATACCGCCCGGATTCCTTTGAATCGCTGATCGGGCAGGACAATATCGCGAGGACGCTCAAGAATGCCATCCTTCGCGGTCAGTTGGCGCACGCCTATCTGTTCTGCGGTCCGCGGGGCGTCGGCAAGACCAGCGCCGCCCGCATTTTCGCCAAGACCATCAACTGTGCCCATCCCGGCCCGGATATGGAGCCTTGCGGCGAATGCGAGTCCTGCCGTTCCTTCAAGGAAGGACGTTCCTATTGCATCCACGAACTGGATGCGGCGTCCAATAACGGTGTAGAGGACATCAAGGCGCTGATGGAGCAGGTACAGGTGCCGCCGCAGGTGGGGAAGTACAGCGTCTTCATCATCGACGAGGTACACATGCTCTCCACGGCGGCTTTCAACTCCTTCCTCAAAACCCTGGAGGAGCCGCCCGCACACGCGATTTTCATCCTGGCGACGACGGAAAAGCACAAGATCCTTCCGACCATTCTCAGCCGCTGCCAGACCTACGATTTCAACCGCATCGGCATCCCGGACATCGTGAAGGTCCTGCGCGACATCGCTGGCAAGGAAGGCGTGAACGTGGATGACGAATCCCTGCACGTGATTGCGGCCAAGGCGGACGGCGCCATGCGTGACGCCCTGACGATTTTCGACCAGACCGTCGCGTTCTGCGGCAACGACATCCATTATGACGAAGTGGTCCGTAACCTCGGGGAATTGGACTACGAATACGGCTTTAAGCTCACGGATGCCTTCCTGGCCGGGGATTACGCTACGGCGCTGCTGATTTTTGACGAAGTGCTCTCCAAAGGCATCAGCGGCAGCCGCTTCGTTTCCTTCCTCGGAGAGCATTTCCGGAACCTGCTGGTCAGCCGCACGGGCGGGTTGGAGTCCCTGCTGGATTTCCCGGCGTCGCTGCGCGAGCGTTTTGCCGCACAGGCGGCGAAGTGTTCCGTCAAGTTCCTTTTCGATGCCCTGAGCGCGGTATCGCAGTGCGAGAGCGGTTTCCGTACCAGCACCAACCAGCGGCTTCACGTCGAGTATGCGCTGTTGCGGCTTTCTTTCCTGACGGCCGCCCCCGCGCAGGAGTCCGTGGCTCCGAAGAGCGCTCCCGCGCCGAAGCCGGAACAGCCCGCTCCGGCTCCCAAGGCTGAGCCTGCGCCCGCACTGAAGCCCGAGCAGCCCGCCCCCAAGGCCGAGCCTGCGCCCGCCCCCGCGCCGAAGCGCAGCGGGTCGGCCCTCTCTCTGAGTTCCCTGATGGAGGAGCCGGAGGCGGAAACAAAAGCCGTATCCGGTCCCGAGAGCGATGTCCTTCCTTCCGAGGAAGCGGTCAAGGCCTCCTGGCCCGACCTGGTCAAGAGTATGGCCGCACAGCCGCGTCTGGCGATGGCGCTCGGCAAGGCGGAACTGAAAATGCGGGTGGAGGAAGGGAAGCGCATCGTCTCTTTCGAGGTGGCGAGCGAGCCCCAGAAGAAATGGATCGAGGAACGCGCGCTCCGTGGGCTGGAATCCACCCTCGTCCAACTGGTGGGCAGTTCCCGCCTGTCCCTGCGCGTGGAAGTCGCTCCCCGCGAGGAGCAGAAGGAAGTGGCGTATATGCCTTCGGACCAGGCCAAGGTCCTGATGGCGGAGAACGAAGAAGTGAAAAATCTGGTCATAGACCTTGGACTTGACATCAAATGATACTGAGAGCAGAAAACCTGGTAAAGAAGTACGGCATCCGGACGGTGGTCAAAGGGGTGTCGATGGAAGTGAAGCAAGGCGAAATCGTCGGATTCCTCGGGCCCAACGGCGCCGGGAAGACCACCAGTTTCTATATGATTACCGGGCAGATCGTCCCCAACGCGGGGCAGATTTTCCTGGACGATACGGAGATTACCCGCCTGCCGATGTACAAGCGGGCACAGCAGGGCCTGGGCTATCTGCCCCAGGAGGCCTCGGTATTCCGCAAGATGTCCGTGGAAGACAATATCATGTCCGTTATGGAGATGTCCGGGATGACCCGCGCCGAGCGGGAGGAGCGCCTGGAGTCCCTCATCGACGAGTTCAACCTCTCCAAGGTGCGCAAGAGTCTGGGTATACAGCTTTCAGGCGGTGAGCGCCGGCGCTGCGAGATTGCCCGTGCGCTGGCCATCGACCCCAAGTTCATCCTCCTGGACGAGCCCTTCGCCGGGGTGGACCCCATCGCCGTGGAGGACATCCAGTACATCATTGCCAAACTCAAGTACAAGAATATCGGCGTGATTATCACCGACCACAACGTAGGGGAGACGCTGGCGATTACCGACCGGGCCTATCTGCTCTATGAGGGCACGATCCTGCAGCAGGGGACACCGGAGTCCCTGGCCGGGGACGACGACGTCCGTACCAAGTACCTGGGGCAGAATTTCGTGTTGCGCAAGTCCGCCGCCGTGGAAAGGGCGAAGGCGGAGTGGGAGGCTTCCCTCGCAAAAACTCAGAGCACGTAGTCCCGGACGTCCTGGGCGCTGAGGGGATTCCCGCCGAGGATCAGCAGCCGCTCGACGACGTTCCGCAGTTCCCGGATATTTCCGGTCCAGGTTTTCTCCTGAAGCAGTTCCAGCGCTTCGGGAGAGATTTTTTTTGCCGGGAGCCCGCCTTCCGTGCTGATCTGCTCGATGAAGTAGTTCACCAGCAGGGGAATGTCGGATTTGCGCTCGTCGAGCGAAGGGACGCTGATGACGATGACCGACAGCCGGTGGAAAAGGTCTTCGCGGAAACGGCCGGCGGCGATTTCTTCGCGCAGGTCCTTGTTCGTCGCGGCGATCACGCGCACGTCCACGTTGATGTCCTTGTCGCTGCCGACGCGGGAAAGTTTCTTTTCCTGCAGCACGCGCAGCACCTTGGCCTGCGCGGAGAGGCTCATGTCGCCGATCTCGTCGAGGAAGAGCGTGCCGCCCTCCGCCTGCTCGAACTTCCCCTTGTGCTGCTTGATGGCGGAGGTGAAGGAGCCCTTTTCGTGGCCGAAGAGTTCGCTCTCGATGAGTTCCGAGGGGATGGCGGCGCAGTTGACCTCGATATAGGGCATCGCGCTGCGCGGGCTGCGTTCGTGCAGTTCGCGGGCCACGAGCTCTTTCCCGGTGCCGTTCGCCCCGGTGATGAGGACGCGGGCGTCGGTGTGGGCGACCTTCTCGATGATTTCGCGTACCTTCAGGATCGCCGGAGACTCGCCGACCATCTTCTGCCCGTACACCTTCTTCTTGAGGATGCGGGTCTGCGTCATCAGCGAGGCTTTGTCCGTAGCGTTCTTGACGGAGATGAGGATACGGTTCAGGTCGAGGGGCTTCTGGATAAAGTCGAAGGCCCCCTTCTTGATACATTCGACGGCGGTTTCGATATCCCCGTGGCCGGAAATCATGATGATCGGGGCTTCTACGCCCTCTTCCTTGAGGCGGCCCAGCAATTCCGTGCCGTCCATTCCCGGCATTTTGATGTCGCAGAAAATTACGTCGCAACGCTCCTTGAGCGCCGCTTCGAGGCCGGAAGCCCCGTCTTCTGCACATTCCACTTCGTAGCCCTCGTCGGAGAGAATTTCCTTCATCGAATTGCGGATAGCCCGCTCGTCGTCGATAATCAGTATCTTCATGGTGCAAATATCGTGAATTTTTTACTATTTTTGTCCTTGATGGACTATCCTGATATCATCATCGCCGTCGACGGCTGTTCCTCCACCGGGAAAAGCAGTTACGCACGTGCCCTGGCGGCCGCGCTGGGTTTCCTGTACCTGGATTCCGGCGCGCTGTACCGGACCGTCACGCTTTTCGCCCGGGAGCAGGGGCTGATTTCACGGCTGGGGAAGGTGAATCCGGCCCTCGAGCGCCTGCTGCCTTCGCTGGATATCCATTTCAATGCCGAGGGAAAGGCCTGTATCGGTGCCCGTTGCGTCGATCCGGCCATCCGGACGATGGAGGTCTCTTCGCAGGTGAGCCCCGTATCGGCGCTGCCCTATGTCCGCCGTTTCGTGGATGCGCTGCTGCATTCGCTCGGCAGCGCGGGCCGCATCGTCATGGACGGAAGGGATATCGGCACCACCGTATTCCCCGACGCGCAACTGAAAATTTTCATGACTGCCTCCGAGGAAGTGCGGGCGAAGCGCCGCTATGAGGAACTGGTCTCCAAAGGACAGCATCCCTCCCTGGAGGAAGTCGTTGCCAATCTCCGGGAGCGGGACTATATCGATTCCCACCGGGAGACCTCTCCGCTCCGGCAGGCGGAAGACGCCTTTGTCCTGGATAATTCCAATATGTCCATTTCCGAGGAAGTCGCCTGGACCATCGGCCTCATCCGCGGTCGTTTTTCGTTGTTATGAAGGTAGAGATCGATCCCCAGTCCGGATTCTGCGGTGGCGTTATCCGGGCCATCGGAATGGCGGAAAAACGCCTTGCGCAGGGTGGAACCCTTTATTCGCTGGGAGCCATCGTCCATAATGAGATGGAATTGGACCGCCTCGCCCAGGCCGGTCTGCAGACCGTGGATACGGAAGAGCTTTCCCCGGCGGAAGCGGGCGCATCGATGCTGATCCGGGCCCACGGCGCTCCGCCGTCGGTCTATGCGCGCCTGCACGACCTGGGCTATGACCTGGTCGATTGTACCTGTCCCGTCGTCCTGCGCCTCCAGAAAGACATCCGTGCGGCCTACGAGCGCCTGCACGAAGTGACGCCTGCTGGCCAGCTGGTCATTTTCGGCAAGATCGGCCATGCGGAGGTGATGGGCCTGCTCGGGCAGGTAGAGGGCGATGCCGTTGTCGTGGAGAACCTGGACCAGATCCAGGCCCTGACGGACGGCGGCGTGCTGCACACGGACGCTCCCGTGGAACTTTTCTCCCAGACGACGATGGGCCCCGCCGCCTACGCTTCGCTGATCCGTTACCTGGAGACGAAGATGCAGGCCCCGCTGACCGTGCACCACACGATCTGCGCCCAGGTCGCATCGCGCCACGATGCGCTGACGGCCTTCGCCCTCAGCCACGACATCATCATCTTCGTCGCCGGAAAATCCAGTTCCAACGGCAAGGTGCTCTGCCAGCTCTGCCGGAGTTGTAACATCCGCACCTGCCACATCGGTTCGGTCAAGGAAATCCGCAAGGAATGGTTCCGCCCGGACGACAACGTGGGGGTCTGCGGCGCAACATCCACCCCCAGGTGGCTCCTGGAGAATGTCGCTTCGGCGATAGAAAATTTGCAATAGTGGGGGCGATTCACTATTTTCGCGTTCTGGAAATTACATTATATTATTGATATATGGCAACTACTGCAGATTTCAAAAACGGACTGTACCTGAATTTCAACGGCAAACCCTGCATGATCGTATGGTTCCAGCATGTCAAACCCGGTAAAGGTCCCGCTTTCGTCAAGACGAAACTCCGTAACCTTGAGAACGGCCGCATCCTGGAGAACACCTTCACGGCGGGTATGAAGATCGAGACCATCAACGTAGAGCGCAGGCCCTACCAGTTCCTCTATGCGGAGGATGATGGGTTCAACTTTATGCACGAAGAGACCTACGAGCAGATCAAACTGCCCAAGGATGTAGTGGATAACAGCGACCTGATGAAGGAAGGCCAGCACGTTGAGATGATGTTCGTGGCGGATGAAGAGCGCTGCCTGACCTGCGAACTTCCGACCTATGTGACCCTGGAGGTGACCTATGCGGAGCCTGCCGTCAAGGGGAACACCGCCTCTACGAGTGCGTTGAAGGAAGTGACCCTGGAGACCGGTGCCAAGATCATGGTCCCGCTCTTTATCAACCAGGGAGACGTCATCACGGTCAATACGACCGACCGTACCTACGGTCAGAGGGTCTAAAGTGCCCCGAAACATGCGGATAGGGTTATCGGCAGGGCTTCTGGCCCTGTCGGTAACGCTTTTACTTGCCTCCTTGCTGCTGCCGGGAAGTTACGACACGGAGGCACAGGCGCGGCGCGTGGAACGCCGTCTGGCCAAGCGGCTCGCCGTCCTGGAGTCCTTTGCCTCCCGGGGCCCCTCGGCGGGGAAACTGCCTCCGGATATGGTGATTTACCGCTATGTGGAGGATTCCCTGTACGCCTGGTCCAACCAGTTCCCCATCCGCAATGACGATATTTCCCGCCCGATTCTGATCGAGCGGCTGTCCAGCCCCCGTTCCGCGCTGCGTTCGCCCCTGGCGGAGCTGCCGGACAGTTTCAGCGTCGCTGCGCTGGGCTATAAGTGGTATCTGGTGAAAGCCGTTCGCCAGGGCCCCTCTACGCTGGTGGAGGGTCTGGAACTGGCGAATCTGCGGGATACCCATACGCCCGAAGGGGTCAATCCGCAGCTCGGGCTCGGCGAGCGCTTCTGCATCCGTCCCCTTTCCTCGAGCGGAGGCAGCGTCGTCCACATCGACGGAAAACCCTGTTTCAAGGTCCTTTGCGAGAATTTCCGCATGCACGGCGGAGCGGATGCGGCGATGGTCTGGATCGCGCTCCTGCTGTTCCTGGCCGCAGCCCTCTGGTGGCTGTATGCGCGCCGCAGTCCGAAGGCCTATGCCCTTTTCGCCGCCCTGACGCTCGCAGCCTCCCTGGCCCTCTATTTCTGGGGCAGGACGCTCTTCGCCCAGGTCATGCTTTTCTCCCCGGCCCTGTATGCCGGCGGTCCGGTGCTCTATTCCCTGGCTGCGGTGCTCCTGGTCAACCTCGCCATCTTCAGCCTGTCGCTGGGGCTTTACCTTTCGCGGCTCCGCGTTCCGCTGGCGCCCGTACTGACGCTGTCCGTACTTATCGTCGGCTATGCGCTGTATGCGCTCCGAAGCATCATCCTGCAGTCCAATATCTCGCTGGAAATCTATAAACTCGGCGAGTTGAGCGGCTATACTTTCCTGGTTTATGCCGCGTTCCTCCTGCTGCTGTCCGGCATTCCGCTGCTGCTTGCATCGGCGCGCATCCCCGCGCTGAGCCTGCGTGCCCGGCTGGCCTGTTCGCTGCTGGCCGGACTCTTCCTGATGCTGACGACGGCCTCCCTGGGTTTCCGCAAGGAGCAGGAGAAAGTCGCTGCCTGGGCTAATCACCTGTCCGTAGAGCGCAACCTCCCGCTGGAGACGCAACTGGGCAGGGTGGAGGAACGGCTCTCTTCCGACCCGCTGGTCGCCGCGCTTTCGCTGCTGGATTCCGGTGCGGAAATGATCCGCAACCGCGTATCGGAATCCTACCTTCCCCGCATTTCCCCGGATTATCGCATCCGTGTGATGACGATCCCTCCCGGTGATGCCGATCCGGCCCGCCGGCAACTGCTGCGGACGGTCATCGCGTCCGGTACCCCGCTGGAGGGCACTTCCCATTTCCTCTATACCATCAAGGGCGGCCGGGCGAGTTACGACGGCGTCTTCTCCTATGAAGGGGAGACGGCCGGGCAGTTGAGTGTCGTCCTGATCGAGATCGAGCCCGTCGTGGGCCTGAAAAGCCGCGGTTATGCGCGTCTGCTGGGCTATTCCGGTGTGGGCGGCGTGCAGATGCCGGGCTTCTATTCCTACGCCCGCTATGAAAAAGGGGAGATGGTCTATTGCCAGGGGGCCTATGCCTATCCGACTTCGATTGACGGCGAGTTCTCCGACCGCAGCGGCTATGTGCATTTTGTGAACCGCGTTTCCGACGACGGGGCCCTCATCGTGATTTCCCGTCCCCGGATCGGCGGCTTCAACTATATTTTCAGTACGCTCTTCCTGAGCATCCTGATGTACCTGCTCCTGAGCCTTTTTGTCATCGGGCACCGGTACATCCCCCGGCGGGATTATTTCCGTACGCGCATCAACTGGGTGATTATGCTCTCGCTGACCCTCACGCTCGTGGTTATGTCGCTGGTCAGCGTGATTTTCGTCTATCGCCGCAACGAGGTGAACCAGCAGGTACTCCTGGCGAATAAGGCGGTTATGCTCCAGTCGATGGTGCAGCAATCGGAAGAAGGACTGCCCGCTGCCTTGGAAAGCGTTGCCGATGCGGCTGGCGTGGACCTGACGCTCTATGCCCCCGACGGGAAGTTGGTCGCATCGACGGCAGGGGAGGTGTTCGACCGCCTGCTGCCCGGCTGCCGGATGAACGAACACGCTTTCCGGGAGATCGTCCACAATAAGCGGCGTTATTATACGCAGCGCGAAACGCTCGGCGGGAGGGATTTCATCGGCATATATGCTCCGCTGACCGATGCGCAGGGGCGGCTCTCGGGCGTCCTCTGCTCTCCGCATACCGAGCGGAGTTACGATTTCGTGCGGGAGGCGGTGATGCACCTGATGTCCATCCTGACGGTCTTCGTCATCCTGCTCATCCTGGCGCGTTTCCTGGTCATCGGGATGCTGGACCGCATCTTCCAGCCGCTGCTGGAGATGGGCCGTAAGATGGAACGTGCGGGCCGGGGTGCCCTTGAGACCATCGATTATGACCGTGACGATGAGATTTCCGCCCTTGTGAAGGCCTACAACGGAATGGTGCTGCAATTGGAGAACAGCCGCGAATCCCTGGCGCAGGCGGAACGCGACAAGGCCTGGAGCGGAATGGCAAGGCAGGTCGCCCACGAGATCAAGAATCCGCTTACGCCGATGAAACTCCAGCTCCAGCGTATGATCCGGCTCAAGGAGAAGGGCGGGGATGCCTGGCAGGATAAGTTTGACGAGATGGCTTCCGTGCTGCTCGAGCACATCGATATTCTGACGGAGACGGCGAACGAGTTCTCCGATTTTGCCAAATTGTATATCCAGGAACCGGTGCGGATCGACCTCAACCGGCTGCTCGAGGATGAGATTGCGATGTTCGACGGGCGCGAGGAGGTGGAATTCACCTATTTCGGCCTGGAAGGCGCCGTCATCAACGGCCCCAAACCGCAGTTGACCCGGGTGTTCGTGAACCTGATGAACAATTCCGTGCAGGCGCTCGAGGGGGTGCCGGACGGGAAGGTGGTCGTGTCGCTGCGCAAGTCCGGACGGGAAGGTTGTTACGATATCGTCTTCGAGGATAACGGGCCGGGCGTTTCAGAAGAGAACAGGGAACGGCTCTTTACCCCGAACTTTACCACCAAGAACGGCGGTACCGGACTTGGACTTGCCATTTCCAAGAGTGTGCTGGACCGTTGCGGTGCGACGATCACCTATTCCCGCTCCTTCACGCTGGGCGGTGCCTGCTTCACCGTTTGCTATCCGATTGAACTGTCGTAGACCACAACAGTTCTGCCAGGGCCTTGGCGTGCCCCTTTTCATCGACCCAGCCGAGGCAGTCTTCAGCAATGACGACTTCCCATCCTGCCTTGCGAAGGTCCATCACGGTGTTGTACACGCAATATTCGGTAGCGATGCCGGTTACCACCACCTCTTCCGGTTCCAGGGTTTCCAGCACGTCACCGAGCGTCTGTCCGGCCGCATTCTTCCCTTCGAAGCCGGAGTACTGTTCCTGCGACGGGTCGCAGCCCTTGTAGAATACCAGTTCCTCCTGTACGAAAGGCTGCAACAGGGTATGGATCTCGGCCCCGTGGGTGCCCGCTACGCAATGCGGCGGCCAGGGACCGCCCTGGGCGGCGAAGGAGCAATGGTTTTCGGGATGATGGTCGCAGACAAACAGGACGGGCGTATCCGGATTCTGCTCGATGAGTTGCTTTGTGGCGGCGACCGCCTCTACGGAATGACCGCAGGCGAGGGCGCCCCCCTCGATAAAATCGTAGATCTCATCTACGACGACAATAGCACGATTCATGCTTCAAAAGTACATATTTTCGCTATATTTGCGAAAATTTTCTACGACGATGATTCTGAATATTCTGGACACCGACCTGTACAAATTCTCTACTTCCAACGCCTATTTTCATCTCTATCCCCTTGCTGAAGGTACCTTTAAGTTCCACGACCGTGCCGCAGAAGTGTATGATGACGCTTTTCTGGAGGCGCTGAAGGGGGAGATCGCCCGCCTGGGTGAAATCCGGCTGAGCGAGCAGGAGTTCGACTATGCCACCCGCAAGATCCGTTACATCGCCCACAACTATTGGGAATGGCTCCGCGGTTTCCGCTTCGAACCGGAGAAAATCTCCGTCCGTCTCGATGAGGAGGGGCATCTGCAGATGGAGGTGACGGATTTCCTGTACAAGGTGACGCTCTATGAAGTCCCGCTCCTGGCCATCGTGGCGGAACTTCGTAACCGTTTCCGGGGCGTGGAGGCGGACGAGTCCAGGGCCCTGGAAATCCTGGACGCCAAGATCGACCTCGCCAACGCACACGAGTTGCTGTTCTCTGAGTTCGGCACACGCCGGCGCTTCTCTTCGGCGCTCCACGAACGTATCGTCGCCCGTCTGAAAGAAAGATGCCCCCGCTGGTGCGCCGGGACCTCCAACGTGTATTTCGCGATGAAGTACGGGATGACCCCCATCGGTACTTTCCCGCACGAATGGGTGATGTTCCACAGCGGCGTTTTCGGTTACAAGCGGGCCAACTACCTGTCGCTCGAAGACTGGATCAAGGTCTATGACGGTGCGCTGGGTACGGCCCTGATGGACACCTTTACCACTTCGTCTTTCCTGCGGACGCTCACGATGAAGCAGGCCAAACTGCTGGACGGCTTCCGTCAGGATTCCGGCGATGAGAAGGTCGTCGGCGATATGACCATTGCGCGTCTGGAGGAATTCGGCATCGATCCCCGCAGCAAGATCATCGTCTTCAGCAATGCCCTCAGTTTTCCGAAATACAAGGAGGTGGCTGAGTATTTCCGCGGCCGCATCAAGGTCAGCGCAGGTATCGGCACCAACCTCACCTGCGATCCGGGCATTTCCGGCTACAAGCCGGCGAATATCGTGATGAAACTGTCGCGCTGCCGTATGAGCGCCAAGGATCCGTGGGAGAAGGTGATCAAGATCTCCGACGACACTGGAAAGCATATGGGAGACGACTTGGAATTCTCCATCGCCTCCCACGAATTGCATTTGAATTAAAGGGCGTCAGAACGCGTAGTTTACCCCGATGGACATCCATAGCGGGACGTCGTTCATGCCTTTGTTGAAACTGTAGCCGAATTCGCCGGAAATGATGAAGTTCTCGTTCCATGCGAGCTTCAGGCCGCCGCCGTCGGCGATGATGCGATTGGTGAGTGTACCGCGCAGGGTGTTATAGGAGCCGAAGCCTTCGGAAATCATCTGCTTCAGGACCAGCGCCGTACGCGACGCTTGCCAGCAACAATGCTATCGGTAAGATCAATTTACAGGGTTTTGGTCTTGGCGAGGAAGTCCCGGACCTTCTGCTTATATTCCTCGGGATGTTTTGCATACGCATTGGCGTGCACAGCCCCTTCGGCCACCCACATCTCCTTATAGCCGTTGACTTTCGCATCGTAATTCATCTGCAGGTGCGAGAAGGGGACGAAATCGTCGGCATCACCGTGGATGAAAAGCATCGGACGGTCGCACTTCGCAAGCTGCTTCACGGAAGAAGCCTCCTTGAAGTCCCAGCCGTAGCGCTTGCGGCAGACGATGCTGGCGCTGTGCAGGATAGGGAAGGGCGGCAGGTGGAAACTCTGCTTGAGATTGGCTTTGAACTGGTCCCACACAGAGGCGTAGCCGCAGTCTTCCACGAACGCGCGGATGTAGGCGGGCAGCTCATCGCCGCTCATCATCATCGTTGTCGCCGCTCCCATGGAAACGCCGTGCACCACCATGAAATCGTCGTTCCATAGCATATGCGCCATATCGGCCCACTTCTCTACATCCAGGCGATCCAGCCAGCCCATCTGAACGGCGTCGCCCTCCGAGTAGCCGTGATAGTGCAGGTCCGGCACCATGACATTGTAATTAAAGTCATCGCGATACATCTTTACCAGATACAGGAACACCAGGTGATTGTCCGTATAGCCGTGGACGACCACCGCGGTTCCCTGCGCCGCGGCAGGATCGGAGGCGGGGGCAAAGACGGCGTGCAGCTTGCAGTCGCCTTCTCCGACAAGGGTCGTGTCGCGGAAAATGCCCGCCGCGTGCAGGCTGTCATACCAGGCGATCACGCCAGGGAGCAGCGAATCCGCCTTGTGGCGGGTGCGCTCGATATCGGCTACCCCGTGGGGCTCGGGCTTGAGTGCAAAATTACACATATACTTGCCGGCCAGGTAGCTGGCCACGCAAAACGCCACGGCGAAGATAGCGATGATCCGAAGGAATGTTCTCATAGTTTTAATTATGTGCTTAACTAAAAAAGGCATCTGCCTGTGCAGATGCCTCTTGTTGCTCCCCTTCTAGGACTTGAACCTAGGACCCCCTGATTAACAGTCAGGTGCTCTAACCAACTGAGCTAAAGAGGAGTGTTCTCCTTTCGGGACTGCAAATTTAATATATTTTCCTATCTTTGCAAAAATAAATTGACTTTTTTCTACGTGCAGGGCATTTCGGTGGAGACTGAACTTCGAAAATTCATCCAGGACCAGTTGTCGGTATGGCCGCTTGCCGCGGCGAACTTCCGGGCGGTAAAACGGGCGAAGACCCGTCCGCTTCCGCTGGGTATTCCGGGGTGCGCAATCCAACTCAATCCCTGCCGGGTCGGTTCCACGACGGCGGATGTCAGCGCAAAAGCCATCGCCGCCCGTCCCTGTTTCCTTTGTCCGGAACACCGTCCTCCCGAGCAGTTCCACCTCAAGTTCGAGGGCCGCAAGTCCCGCTGCTACAACATCCAGGTCAATCCCTATCCGGTTTTCCCGGACCATCTGGTCATCGTGCGCGACCGGCATATCCCGCAGGCTATCTGGCATCATCTGCCGGATATGCTGGATTTCGTGAATCGCTATGCGGATTTCGCCGTCTTCTATAACGGACCGCAGTGCGGTGCCTCCGCACCGGACCATCTGCATTTTCAGGCCTGTCCGCGGCTGCGTCTGCCCCTGGTCGGGGCCATCGACGCCTTCTTCAAGACGGACCCGGCGCCCCTGGTACGCCTCAAGGATGCTTCCCTCTGGCATTATCCCGGCTATACGACAGGCGTTTTTGCCCTGCGGGCCGATACGCCCAAGTCGCTGACCAAACTGTTTTACCGCCTGCTGGAGTGCAGCCCCTGCCGTGCGGGGGAGACGGAACCCCGTTTCAACGCCTATTGCTGGTTTGCAGGGGGCACTTACCGGGCCTGCGTGGTCATGCGCTCGGAAAAACGCTCCCATCATTACAGCGCGGAAGGGGAGGAACATCTGACCATCAGCCCCGGAGCGGTGGATATGGCGGGCATCTTCATTACGCCTTTCCGCGAAGACTTCGAGCGGGCGACCCCGGCGCAGATTGCGCAGATGCTCGCGGAAGTCTCCATCAGCCAGGAGGATGAAAAGAAGATCCTGGACCGCCTGACACGCACTCAGCCGCTGCTGGATGTGGGCATCGTCAGCGGAGACCGCATCTGCTTCGAAATCATTTCCGACGGGGCCGGTCCCCAGCAGGTGACCCTGGAATCGGGTAGGATCAATTACAACGGGGTGCTTTACGACGAACTGGTCTTCGACTCGATTACCCGTTCCACGCTCTTTGCGGAGCCGTCGTTCATCCTGTACGGCGTCACCATCGGCATCGGCTTCCACTGGGAGCGCCAACTGGACCTGAAATTTGCCGGATCCCTGCGCCTGCGCATCTCGGAGGGGAAAATCGTCGCGGTCAACCGCGTCGGACTGGAGGATTACCTGCTCAGCGTCATCTCCTCGGAAATGAAGGCGGACGCTTCGCTCGAGTTGCTGAAGGCCCATGCGGTGATTTCCCGCAGTTGGGTGCTCTGCAACCTGGGGCGGCACGAGGGCTACGATGTCTGCGCCGACGACCATTGCCAGCGCTATCAGGGGCTGACGATGGCCATCGGCGACAAAGTCCGCCAGGCCATCGACGAGACCTGGGGACAGCTGCTCCGCTACGAAGGAAAGATCTGCGATGCGCGCTACTCCAAATGCTGCGGCGGCCGCACGGAACGCTTCAGTACCTGCTGGGAAGAGCGCGACGAGCCCTGGCTGCCGTCGGTGCCCGATACGCTGCCCGGCCGCAAGGAGCCCTTCTGCCACTGTACGGACCGGAAGGTGCTGGCGCAGGTGCTGAACAGCTACGATATCGAAAGCGCCGATTTCTTCGAATGGGAAGTGGAATACGGTGTAGAAGAACTCTCGGAACTGGTGCGCCGCAAATCCGGCGTCGATTTCGGGACCTTGACGGCCCTCATCCCCGTGGAAAGGGGAGCGTCGGGACGCATCAAATACCTCCGCATCGAGGGCACGAAGCACAGCGAAGTCATCGGCAAGGAGTTGGAAATCAGGAGGGTGCTCAGCCCGAGCCACCTCCGGAGTTCGGCCTTTGAAGTCTCCTGGCAGAACGGCCGTATCCGCCTGAAGGGCCGGGGCTGGGGCCACGGTGTGGGACTTTGTCAAATCGGGGCGGCGGTGATGGCGGAAGAAGGTTACTCCTTCCGTGAGATCCTTGCCCACTACTATCCCGGAACGGATGTCAGCAAGTAAATCTCCCTGGGCCTGGGTGCCCACGCTCTATTTCGCGGAAGGCCTGCCCTATGTGCTGGTCAATGTCATCTCCGTGACCCTCTTCAAGCGTCTGGGGATGCCCAACGGGGAACTGGCCCTCTACACCAGCCTGCTCTATCTTCCCTGGGTCATCAAGCCGCTCTGGAGCCCGCTGGTGGATGTGCTGCGCACCAAGCGCTGGTGGATCCTTTCGATGCAGGCCCTGCTGGCAGCGGCGCTGCTTTTCCTTTCGCTCAGCGTCCCTTCGCGCTCCTATGCGCTGATGTTGACGCTGTTCTACCTGACCGCCTTTGCTTCGGCAACGCACGATATCGCCGCGGACGGCTTTTATATGCTGGCGCTCGATGCGCACCGGCAGTCGCTTTTCGTCGGCATCCGCAGTACTTTCTACCGCATCGCGACCGTCTTCGGACAGGGTCTGCTGGTGGTCATCGCGGGGCTGTTGGAAACCCGTCTCTGCGATATTCCCCGCGCCTGGGAACTGACCTTGCTCAGTTGCTCCGTGCTGCTGTTCGTCTTTTTCCTCTGGCATCAGATGGCGCTGCCCGTGGTGGAAAACCGGAGGGAGGCGCAGGCGGGGAAGGGCGCCCTGCGGGACATCGGCCGCAGTGTCTCGACCTTCTTCCGCAAGCCCGGTATCTGGGTGGCGATGCTTTTCCTGCTGCTGTTCCGTCTGCCGGAGGCACTGTCGGTAAAAATGCTCACCCCCTTCCTGCTGGATCCGGTCTCCGAAGGCGGCCTGGGTCTCTCGACGACGGATTCCGGCCTGGTGTACGGGACCGTCGGAGTGATAGCGCTCACCGTCGGCGGCATCCTCGGCGGCATGGCCGCGGCACGTTTCGGCCTGAAAAAATGCCTCTGGCCGATGGCTTTGAGCCTGGCGCTTCCCTGTTCGGTGTATCTGTATATGGCGCTCTTCCAGCCTTCGTCCCTCTGGGTGGTGTACCTTTGCGTGGCGGCGGACCAGCTGGGCTACGGCTTCGGCTTTACGGCGTACATGCTCTATATGATTTATTTCTCGGACGGTGAATTCAAGACCTCGCACTACGCGCTCTGTACGGCGTTCATGGCGCTCAGTATGATGCTGCCGGGGATGGTGGCGGGATACTTGCAGGAGAAACTCGGCTATACGGGCTTCTTCGTGCTGGTCATGCTGTTCTGCCTCGCGACGGTCGCCGTTACCTTTATGATCAAAGTGGATCCGGAATATGGAAAGAAGGAGAATCGCTAAGGCGCTCTTGCTGGCCCTGTCCCTGCTGCTCTTTGCCCCGATGGCTGGGGCTGTCGTCAAACCCGGCGTGGAGGTGCTGCGCGATATGGGATTCGCACCCCTCCAGGGGAAGCGCGTGGGACTGGTGACCAACCCCAGCGGGGTGGACCGCAATATGGTCTCCACCATCGAAATCCTGAAAAACGCCCCCGGTGTGCAGTTGGTGGCACTTTTTGCGCCGGAGCACGGGGTGCGCGGCGATATCTGGGCCGGCGGCAAGGTGGAGAGCGGCGTGGATGCCGCCACGGGCCTGCCCGTGCATTCCCTCTACGGAGCCACCCGCAAGCCTACGCCGGAGATGCTCCGGGGCCTGGACGTGGTGGTCTATGACATCCAGGATACCGGAACCCGCTCCTATACCTTCATCAGCACCCTCGGACTGGTGATGCGCGCCTGCGCGGAACAGAATATCAGCGTGATGGTGCTGGACCGCCCGAATCCGCTCGGCGGACTGAAGGTCGAGGGCCCGTATGTGACGGAGGGTTACTTCTCCTTCATCAGCCAGTATGCCATTCCCTACGTGTACGGACTGACGCCCGGTGAGGTGGCCCTGCTCATCAACGGAGAGGGGCTGAACTGCGGGCAGAAAGGCAACGAACCCTTCCTCAAATGCCGTCTGGAAGTGATTCCGATGGAGGGCTGGGAACGCAGGATGCTCTACGCGGACACGGGTCTGCCCTGGGTGCTTCCCTCGCCGAACATCCCTTCGCCGCAGAGCGCCATCGGCTACCCTGCCGCGGGGCTGGTGGGGGAGTTCTACCATTATCTCCAGATCGGCATCGGCTACACCCTGCCCTTCCAGGTCTTTGCCGCTTCCTGGATAGACGCGGATGCGCTCAAGGCCCGGCTGGACAGTTACCAGGTCCCCGGAACGGCCTGGCGCACGATCCACTATAAGCCCTTTTCCGGCGGAAGTGCGGGGAAGGTGATCCAGGGCGTGCAGTTTTTCTACACCGATTACGAGGCGGCCTCGCTTACCCTGACGCAGTTCTATGTGATGCAGGCGGTCTATGAACTCTACGGCAAGTCTCCCTTCGAGATTTCGGCCGACCGGCTGCCCTCCTTCAACAAGGTGACCGGCGGGAACACCGTCTCCAACGCCTTTGCCAAACGCTTGAAAGTGGCGGATATCCTGGATTACTGGAACAAGGACGTGGAGGCCTTCAAAGTCCTTCGGGAGCCGTATCTTCTTTATTGATAAGTTCGTAGAGCGAACGAAGCGTATCCTCCGGCCCGGAGGAGAGGAGTTCCGTACCCGGATGCGCATCTTCGGCGGGGAGCCCCGTCTCCTGCAGCACGGTCACGAGCCGCCGCGCCACGGCCGGTGCCGGATCGATGAAGCGGACATCGGGATATCCCTGCGCCGCGGCGACCTTTTGCAGCGTTCCCAGCAGGAAAGGATAGTGCGTGCAGCCCAGGACGACCGTATCGGCGCCCGCCTCCAGCAGGGGAAGCAGGCTCTGCGCGCAGCGCTTCTCCGCTTCAGGCCCTTCCAGGATGCCGTTTTCCACCAGTTCGACGAAGCCGCTGCCGACATGCTCGACAATGCGCACGCCGCTGCCGTATAAGCCCTTCGTAATGAGGTATTTCGAGGCTTTGAGCGTCCCTGCGGTGGCCAGTACGCCGATGACGCCGCTCTTCGTCCCCAGCGCAGCCGGTTTGACCGCGGGTTCCATGCCGATGAAGGGTACGGGGAAAGTCTCGCGCAGCGAAGCGATGGCGGCCGCCGTAGCGGTATTGCAGGCGACGACGATCACTTCGGCGCCCTTTCCCAGCAATTCCCGGGTAATGACGTCGCAGCGCTGCCGGATGAAATCGGCGGTCTTGTCCCCATAGGGGCAGAAGGCGTTGTCGGAAAAATACAGGAAGCGTGAGCGGGGCAGCAGGCGCCGGATCTCCCGGAAGACCGAGAGGCCGCCGGAGCCGGAATCCATTATGCCGATCACTGCCATGAGCAGAGCAAAAATAGTGATAATTTTTTGCAGGACAAAGTGGAATTCCTTATTTTTGTCAAATCGTTGAAATTTAATATGGAGAGCCGATGACGACGACATCCGAACAGGTAAAAGCTCTGCATCAGCGTATGGAAACGCTGGGGAGGTGTCTTTGACATCGCCGGTAAACGTGCAGAACTAGAAGAAAAGGAAGCCAAGAGCCAGGACCCGTCTTTCTGGGATGACCCGAAGGCGGCGGAGGCCTTTCTCAAACAGACCGCAGCCCTGAAGTCCTGGGTGACCGCCTACGACAAGGCGGATACCGCGGTATCCGATGTAGATGTACTTATGGAACTCGAACCGGAAGGGGAGGAGGTCGATGCGGCGTACGCGTCGGCCGTCAGCGCGGTGGAAGACCTCGAACTGCGGAATATGCTGGGCGAGGAAGGCGACAGCCTCGGGGCCGTGCTGACCATCAACAGCGGCGCGGGCGGTACGGAGGCCAACGACTGGTCGGCGATGCTGATGCGGATGTATATGCGCTGGGGCGAACGGAACGGCTACAAGATGACCGTCACCGAAGAACTCGAGGGCGACGAAGCCGGCATCAAGAGCGCTACCGTGCAGTTCGAGGGCGACTATGCCTACGGCTACCTGAAGGCCGAAAGCGGGGTGCACCGCCTTGTGCGCATCTCCCCGTTCAACGCGCAGGGCAAGCGCCAGACCACCTTCTCCTCCGTCTTCGTCTATCCGCTGGTGGACGACAGTATCAACATCGAAATCAATCCTTCCGATATCGAGTGGGATACTTTCCGCAGCGGCGGCCACGGAGGCCAGAACGTGAACAAGGTCGAGACCGGCGTGCGCGTACGGCACCTGCCCACGGGCATCACCGTCGAAAATACCGAGACCCGTTCGCAGCAGGACAACCGCCAGAATGCGCTGCGCATCCTGAAATCGCGCCTCTACGATATCGAACTCAAAAAGCGTCAGGCCAAGCAGGCGGAACTCGAGGGCCAGAAGAAGAAAATCGAATGGGGCTCGCAGATCCGTTCCTACGTACTCCACCCCTACAAGATGGTGAAAGACCTGCGCACGGGCTATGAGACCGCCGACACCCAGGGCGTCCTGGACGGCGACATCAACGCGTTTATGAAAGAATTCCTGATGCAAAACTAATTTCCATAATAATGGCAGAATTCAAATACGCCCCGATGTTTCAGTTGGGCAAAGACACGACAGAGTATTATCTGATTCCCGGTTCGGAGAAACTGGTTTCCACCGCTTCCTTTGAGGGGCAGACCGTCCTGAAGGTGAGCCCTGAGGCCCTTACCCTGATGGCCCGCACGGCTTTCCGCGACGTGAGCTTCCTGCTGCGCCGCGCCCATAACCTTCAGGTGGCGAAGATCCTTTCCGATCCGGAGGCTTCCGACAACGACAAGTATGTGGCCCTGACCTTCCTGCGCAATGCGGAGGTAGCCGCCAAAGGCAAACTCCCGCTCTGCCAGGATACCGGCACCGCCATCATCCACGGCGAAAAAGGGCAGCGCGTATGGACCGGCTTCTGTGACGAGGAAGCCCTCAGCCTCGGCGTGTTCAAAACCTACACCGAGGAAAACCTGCGCTATAGCCAGAACGCCCCTCTGGATATGTACAACGAGGTCAACACCAAATGCAATCTGCCGGCGCAGATCGATATCGAGGCGACCGAGGGCGGAGAATACCGTTTCCTTTGCGTGACCAAGGGCGGCGGCAGCGCCAACAAGACCTATCTCTACCAGGAGACCAAGGCACGTATCCAGAATCCCGGAACCCTGGTGCCTTTCCTCGTGGAGAAGATGCGCTCGCTCGGTACGGCGGCCTGCCCGCCCTACCACGTCGCCTTCGTGATCGGCGGCACCTCGGCGGAAAAGAACCTGCTGACGGTGAAACTCGCCTCCACGCATTATTACGATTCCCTGCCGGAAACCGGCGATGAAACCGGCCGCGCCTTCCGCGACAAGGCCCTGGAGGCGCAACTTTTCGAGGAGGCCTGCAAGATTGGGCTCGGCGCCCAGTTCGGCGGAAAATATATGGCCCACGACATCCGCGTGGTGCGCCTGCCCCGCCACGGTGCAAGTTGCCCCATCGGCCTGGGCGTCAGTTGCTCGGCCGACCGCAATATCAAGGCCAAGATCAATGCGCAGGGTGTCTGGATCGAGAAAATGGACGACAAGCCCTATGAACTGATTCCGGAGGCTTTGCGCGGAGCAGGGGAGAGCGGCAGCGTGCAGTTGGACATCGACCGTCCCATCCGGGAGGTCTGCGCCGACCTGAGCCGCTATCCGGTCGGTACCCGCCTGAGCCTGAACGGAACGATCATCGTCGGGCGCGACATCGCCCACGCCAAACTGAAGGCCCGTCTGGATGCGGGAGAAGATCTGCCGCAGTATTTCAAGGAGCATCCCGTCTACTATGCCGGTCCGGCCAAAACCCCTTCGGGCATGCCTTGCGGCTCCATGGGGCCCACGACGGCGGGCCGTATGGATCCCTATGTGGACGAGTTCCAGTCCCGCGGCGGTTCCCTCATCATGCTGGCGAAGGGCAACCGCTCCCAGGCGGTGACCGACGCCTGCAAGAAATACGGCGGCTTCTACCTGGGTTCCATCGGCGGTCCCGCCGCCATCCTCGCACAGGAGAACATCAAGTCCATCGAGTGTGTGGAATTCCCGGAACTGGGAATGGAAGCCATCTGGAAAATCAAGGTGCAGGACTTCCCGGCTTTCATCCTCGTGGATGACAAGGGGAACGACTTTTTCAAGCAATTCTGATGTCACGTCTCTTCCGGGTTTTGCTTGGTCTGGCGGCGGCACTGCTGGTGCTGTTCCTGCTGACGCTGGGCGCTTTGCAGCTTTTCCTCGGTTCCGGGAAGGCGGATGCGCTCGTGGCAAAATTGCTCCGGGAGAACATCGACGCGGAAGTCTCTTATGCGGATCTGCACGTTTCCGTCCTGAAGCGCTTCCCGCGGATGACGCTGAAACTGGACAGCCTGGAAGTCACTTATCCCCACTCGCGCTATGCGGCCTTCGACAGTGCCGCGGTGCGGAGCCGGCTGCTCGATGCCGGACGTGCCGATGCGGCCGATACGCTGCTGCGTCTGGGTTCGTTGCGCCTGTCCGTCAACCCCTGGACCCTGCTGACGGGCCGTTTGCGCATCAAATACGCCCTGCTTTCCGACCTGCGGCTCTACGCCCACGCCTATGACGACAGCACGGCGAACTGGCAGGTCCTGCCCCCTTCGCAGGAGAAGGAGAAGTCCGGCGGACTGATGCCGATATCCCTTGGTTTCCTGTCCCTGAAGGGGCGCAATGCATTGATTTATACGGCGCAGCAGGATACGGTATTCGTCGCTGCGGCCCTGCGGTCGCTGGAAGCTTCGTCGGATTTCCATCTCGGAGAAGACCGTTTCCGCCTGCGGAGGACTTCCCTGGAACTGGATTCCCTCTTCCTGCACGGCCGTCTGCCTGCGGATACCCTGGCCTGCGGCCTGGAGCGGCTGGCCATCTCCGAACCCCATCCCCAGGTCTTCGATCTGGCCCTGCGTGCCCGGGCGATGCTGCTGACGGGAGCGCTGGGACGGCTGAGGGTGCCCTTGAACGCCAGCGGCCGCATCGGCTTTGAAAAATCGGCCGGCGGGATGGAATTCGACATACACCGCCTTTCCGCGCGTTTGGCCTATCTTCCGCTGGAAGCCTCCGGATGGCTCCGGACGGGGGGTGGCGTCACCGATATGGATGCCCGGCTGAAAGTGAACGGAGCCCCTCTGGATACCCTGCTCCGGGAATACGGGCAGGCCTTCCTGAAAGATCCGTCCTGCATACGTACCAATGCCGTCCTGAGCCTGGATGCCAAGGCGAAAGGCCGTCTGGACAGCACTTCTTTCCCGCAGACGGCGCTGCAGCTGTCCGTTCCGCGTTCGAACCTGGAATACCGTCCCCTGGAACTCAAGACCAGCCTGAGTGCCGAAGCGCACGCCTCCCTTTCCGAGGAGCGCCGGCTTGACCTTAGCCTGGACCAGTTCAAACTCTTTACCGCCGGCCTGAAGCTAGATGCGGATGGCTCCGCGACGGATGTGCTGGGCACGGATCCGCACCTGAAGGCTGCGCTGAACGGCGATGCGGACCTGTCCGAACTGGCCGCAAGGGTACCGGGGCTCCGGGAGATGAGCATGGACGGCCGGCTTGGCCTGGACGTCCGCGTCAAGACGACGCTGTCCCGTCTGCAGAACCTGGACCTTGCGGAGGATGACCTGTCGGCCCGTTTCCACGGCGGCAGCATACATTTCGCCATCCCTGCGGATACTTTCTCCGTACGGGCCCTCCGTCCTGAACTGGTGCTGCGCTCCGTTTCGGGCGGGCTGGTGGCCGGCGTCGGCCTGGACAGTGTCTTCGTGGGGCACGGCCGGCGGATGGCCGTCCGTGCGACGAGCCTGCGCAACAAAGCCTCCGTGCGGCGGCTCAACAAGGATGGGCAGGTCGTGACGCGGCTGGATTTCAAGACCGACGACGAGCGGGTCTTCCTGCGTATGGGACCGATGAAGTCCGGTGTCCGGAATGTCAAACTCGCGCTGGGCGCAGAGCAGCGGGTACGACCCTCGGACGGGCGCCGCAAACGTTTCCTGGATTCCCTGCAGCGGGTCTATCCCGGTACGCCGCGCGATTCGCTCCTGGCCCAGTTGCGCCGGCACTCGCCGCGCCGCCCCTTGCCTGACTATCTGAGCGAAAAGGATTTCCGGGCCTACGATATCCATATTTCGGCAGGGGAGCAGGTGCTGAAACTGCTGCGCGAGTGGTCTCCCAGCGGTTCCATTTCCATTGCCAAAGGCTTCGTGGCTACGCCCGCCTTCCCGCTCCGTACCCGTTTCCGCGACATCGATGCCGATTTTGACGACCGCAACCTGCGCCTCAATTCCTTCCACGTCACTTCCGGCTCCTCGGATCTGTCGGCGCGCGGTTCCCTCGGCGGCCTGTTCCGCAATATGCTGGGACACGGGCTGCTGGATCTGAATATGGACCTGCATGCCGGTACGGTGAATGCGAATGAACTGCTGGCGGCGATGACCCGCAAGGAGAAGATTTCCGCCGCCGCCTATACCGATACCGAAGATGATTCCGCCATCGTCACCGATACGCTCGTGAACGCGAAGGTGGATTCCCTTCCGATGGCGGTCATACCGGCGAATCTCCGTGCTGCCCTGCGTCTGCGGGCGGATTCGCTGCATTTCGTCTGTGTCGACGCGAAGCCCGTCGAGGCTTCCCTGAACATCCGCGAACGTACGGTGCAGTTGAAGGATGTGCACGTGTGCAGTCCGCTGGGGAATCTGGACCTGAGCGCCTACTTCTCCACCAAGACCAAGAAGGCGATGTCGGCCGGCGTGGACCTGAAACTCTCGGAAGTCTCCGTGCCGCTGGCGCTGCGGCTGCTTCCCAGTTTCGATGAGCTGGCCCCTCCGCTCAAGACCTTTGAAGGTAATGTGAACTGCGAGCTGTCCGCTACCACGCAGTTGGATACCAATATGAACGTGCTTATCCCTACGGTGGACGGCGTGGCCAAGGTATATGGCCGGAACATGCATATCTCCGATGCCGGGAACCTGCGGCTCGTCACTTCGCTGATGCTCTTCAAGAACAAGAATATCGGCCCCATCGGCGATATCTCCGCCAGCGCCTCCATCCACGATGCGCGGCTGGACATCTATCCTTTCCTGATGGATGTGGACCGTTATCAGCTGGCCCTGAGCGGGCTTTATGGTGTGGATGGTGCAATGGACTATTATGTCTCCATCCTCAAGTCCCCGCTGCCGCTCCGTTTTGGCGTACGGGTCTGGAACGGCGGTTCCGATGGGAAAATGCGCTACGCTCTGGGGAAGGCGCGGTATCTGGATTCCGGGATTCCGGTCTACAGCGAGTCGGTGGATTCGGTGCAGGTGAACATCGCTTCGGTCATCCGCAACATTTTCCAGCGCGGGGTACAACTGGCGAAGGGGGCCGAGCGGCATACGCTGCCGGCGGAGGATTTCGAGTTCTCCCCCCTGGAGCGCGAGAAGGTGGAGCAGTTTATCCTGGATACCCGGCAGAAGGAGGAGGAAGAGGAGTTCTTCGGGGATTTTGATGCGTGGATGGACAACGAAATAGAGAAGGATGCGTTGCAGTTGTCCACTACATTAAAGAGTAAGAAGAAAAAGAAATAACCTGTTCGTGCTATTGTCGCTGAATTGTCATCTGCTCCCTGTTGCTGCGCAACCCTATCCGGGTAAATGGTCGTAGATAACAACACAGCGCCAATGAACGCACTTCACAGTTTATTTTTCATAATATCAAATGAATATGAATGAGATAGAGATTATACAGGCCAATATCTACGGTTATGACAAACCGGGATTGGCGACGGCGCTGACGGAGATTCTGGCGCATTACGATGCGTTTGTGCTGGACATCGGCCAGGCGAATATCCATAGTTCGCTGGCGTTGGGCATCTTGTTCAAGACGACGCGGGACAAGTCCGGCTTCATTATGAAGGACCTGCTGTTCAAGTGTTCCGAACTGGGCCTGAACATCCGTTTTGCGCCCGTGGAGGAGGAGGCCTATGCGGCCTGGGTGGCCCGGCAGGGGAGGAACCGTTATATCGTGACGCTGCTCGGCCGCCGCGTGACGGCGCGCCATCTCGCCGATGTGTCGAAAGTGATTTTCGAGCACGGGCTGAACATCGATGCCATCAAGCGCCTGACGGGCCGTATGCCGCTCGTCCCGGACGAAAGCGACCGGGAGAAGTCCTGTATCGAACTTTCCGTGCGTGGGAAACTGGATAACGAGGGACGCAAGTCCCTGCAGGCGGCGCTCGCGACCCTGCCCGAAAAAGGGTTGGACATTTCCTTCCAGACGGACGATATCTACCGCCGCAGCCGACGGCTGATCTGTTTCGATATGGACTCTACGCTGATCAACGCCGAATGCATCGACGAGTTGGCGGAAAAGGCGGGGGTCGGTGCCGAGGTGCGCGCCATCACGGAAAGCGCGATGCGCGGAGAGATCGATTTCTGCGAGAGTTTCACCCGGCGCGTGGCTTTGCTCAAGGGCCTGGACGAGAGCGTTATGGAAGAGATTGCCCGGAACCTGCCCTATAACGAGGGCCTGGAGCGGATGATGATGATCCTCAAGCGCGTAGGTTACAAGACCGCCATCCTTTCCGGTGGATTTACCTATTTCGGCAAATACCTGCAGCAGAAATTCGGCTTCGACTACGTCTATGCCAACGAATTGGAGATTGTGGACGGGAAACTGACCGGCCGCTATGTCGGGGACGTCGTGGACGGTCGCCGCAAGGCGGAGTTATTGAAACTGCTCTGTCAGGTGGAGGGCATCAACCTGGCCCAGGCGGTGGCGGTGGGCGACGGTGCGAATGATCTGCCGATGCTCTCGCTGGCGGGGCTGGGCATCGCCTACCACGCCAAACCCAAGGTCAAAGCCAATGCCCAGCAATCCATCTCGAGCATCGGCCTGGACGGCATCCTGTATTTCCTCGGGCTTAAAGATTCCCAGATTGATCCGTAAGCGGGGTCTCGAGCAGGGACGGATTCTGAAGGAAGAGAATCAGTTGACGCAAACCGCATACCCAGTACATTCCGTCGGCAAAACGCTCGTCCATCACGATTTTTAACGGCATTGTCTTGCCTTTGACGATTTCCCCTCCCCGAACGATGGGGGTCATACTCTCTTTTCCCATTGAGAAGAAGAGGCCGGTGGTGCCGAAGTCGTAAAGGTGATGGTAGATGGACGGGCCCTTGATGGATTTGAGGTTGGTGACGAAGGCCGATGTGTGGAAGGGGCTGAGTTTCAGGATGGCCATCGGCAACATACTGTGCTTGTCCATAAACTTGATGAGCCCTACCAGGATCTTGATCATGAAGTTCGGGGTGAACGTGAGCAGCCGGGCGAGTTTTTCCGTGCCGTTGTTGGCATCCGGGCGGGCATCCTCCTCGATGGCTGCATTGATTTTTTCGCGGATTTCGGCGATGGTCTCTTTCCCGTTGCAAGTGATTTTTACGAGAGACTCCGCCGCGTCCAGGTCCAGACTTTTCTTGACGACGAAGGAGATCTGGATTTCGTTGTGTGCGTAAATGCGCCCGTTCATGACGAAGCGGTTCAATGCGGGATAAAGGGCCAGCCCCCGGACCATCGCGGCGATGAGGATATGCATATAGGTATACTGCACCCCATTCTCGGCCTGTTTATGGATGAAGGCGTCAAACCCGTCGCAATCAACATTATAGGTGGTAAAGTTAAGGGCGTCATACCGCGCGCTCATGATGTGGGGGACGATTTTCGAAATCGGGTCCAGGTCCTTGACCTTCTTCCCGTCAGGTCGGTATCCAAACATAACGGCCAAAGATAATGAATTTTTTGTTACCTTTGTAAGCTATCGCGGGTGTGTTGTAATTGGTAGCCAAGCCAGACTTAGGATCTGGTGCCTTCGTGCGTAAGGGTTCGAGTCCCTTCACCCGCACTTCCTCCTCAGCTATGAAAACGACGGAGCAGGCATCAAAGTATAACGGACTGGAGCAAATGTCCGTGCCGGAGTTGCTCGAAGGGATCAACGCCGAAGATTGCAGTGTGCCCCAGGCCGTCGGTCGTGCCATCCCGCAGATTACCACGCTTGTGGAAGGGATCGTGGAGCGTATGCGCCGCGGGGGCCGCGTCTTCTATATGGGCGCCGGGACCAGCGGCCGGCTGGGTATCGTGGATGCCTCGGAGATTCCGCCCACCTACGGCGTATCCGGCAAGTTCATCGGCATCATCGCCGGAGGTGACAGCGCCATCCGCAATGCCGTGGAAGGTGCGGAGGACAGCCCGGAACGGGGCCGTGCGGACCTGATGGCTTTCCAGCCGGGGAAGGAGGATACGGTGATCGGCATCACCGCTTCCGGCGGCGCTCCCTATGTCATCGGCGCCTTACAGGCAGCGCGCGAAGTCGGGGCCTTGACCTCCTGCATCACCTGTAATGAGGACGCTCCCGTCGTCGCGTTCTCCGATGCTCCCGTCGTCGCACCCGTGGGCCCGGAATTCGTGACCGGCAGTACCCGCATGAAATCCGGTACGGCGGCCAAACTGATTCTCAATATGATTTCCACCTCCGTGATGATCCGCCTGGGACACGTGCGCGGGAACCGGATGGTGGATATGCAACTGACCAATAAAAAACTGGTGGACCGCGGTACGCGTTTCATTATGGCCGAGACCGGCGAAGAGGACTATGAGCGCGCCAAGGCGCTGCTCCTTCGCTGGGGTTCCGTCCGCGAGGCCGTGGCGCACTATAAAGACGAATGAATCATGAGTGAAGAACATCATCACCATCATCACCACCACCATCATCACCATGCGCCCCAGTTGAGCGATGACCGCTCCCTGCGGCGCATCTATCTCATCTCCATCGTACTCAATCTGGGTTTTGTCGTCGTCGAAGCGGTCGCGGGCATAGTCTATAAGTCCCTCGGCCTGGTCTCCGATGCAGGGCACAACCTCAGTGACGTAGCCTCGCTGCTGCTGGCACTCATCGCCCTGCGCCTGATGCACAGCCATTCCAGCAAGGGCTACACCTACGGCTACCGGAAAAGCAGCGTACTGATTTCCCTGGCGAATGCCGTGCTGCTGCTCGTCGCAGTCGGCGCGATCATCATCGAAAGTATCCGGAAATTCAGCCATCCCGAGCCGCTGAACGGCGCCGTCATCTCCTGGACCGCCGGGGCGGGCATCCTCATCAACGGCCTGACCGCCCTGCTATTGATGAAGGCCCAGCATCACGACCTCAACTCCCGGGGAGCCTATCTGCATATGCTGGCCGATACGCTCGTTTCCGTGGGAGTCGTGCTCTCCGGCGTCGTCATCAGCCATACGGGCTGGTATGTGATCGATCCGGTCATCGGCCTGGTGATTGCCGTTGTAATCCTGTTCGGCACCTGGGACCTGCTCAGGGAAAGCGTGCGTCTGAGCATAGATGCGGTTCCGGAAGGCATCGATACGGAAGAAATTGCCGCAGCCATCCGGGGCTGCGAAGGGGTGGTGGAGATGCATCACCTGCATATCTGGGCCATCAGTACGACCGAGACGGCGCTGACGGCGCATCTGGTGGTGGAGAAGATGGACGGAGCGGATGCCATCGTACACTCCGTCAAGGACGTCCTTGCACAGAAGGGCATCCGCCATAGTACTTTAGAGTTGGAAACTTCCGCTTCCCCCTGCTCCGAACCCTCCTGCTGCTAAAAATTGAAATCTACTTTCTGTACCTGGAAGCCGTAGATTGTCTTGAAGTCATCGCGCATCGAGATGACGTGGTATCCGGCTTCCCGCCACTCCACAGCGAGTTTGAGGGCTTTTTCCCGGTTGGCGTGATCGCGGTCCTCATCGTCGGCGATGAGCATAAACGCGGCGGACTTGAGTTTGTTGCTCAGGCAGAAATTGTGCATCGCGCAGTCGCCTCCGCTGTTCCCGAAGGACAGTACCGGGACCTTGCCGATTTCCTGGGTAATCTGGAGCACCTTGTTGGTTTTCAGATTCTTGATGAGAAGTTCGTCGGTCCTCACGAGGTCTTCGTACTTATCCATCGTATAGTCGACACCGGGGTCTTCTCCCTGGCGGCTGGATTTGAGTTTGACGTCCATTCCGATGACACGGTTCGCCGGGATTCCCAGGGATTCGACCAGCGACCTGCAGATGAACCTGTCGGAGCCGGAAATGACATAAAAGGTGAATCCGTGGGCTTCCAGATAACGGAACACCTGCAGCATAGGTTTGTAGAAACTTTCGGCATAGGTCATTCCGGTGAATCCGTTGGCTTTTCTTGATGCATAGGATTTGACGTACAGGTCGAAATCGTAGAGGGACATTCCGGCATATGCGGTCGCGGCGGCCCGTGCGTGAATCATATCGAAGTGCTCCGGCAGCGGTTTCCCGTCCCGCACGAAGTCCCTGATATCCTGTGCGGCTTCCTTGACTTCAGCCGGAGCGATGTCTTTGTAAGTGGGGTCATCCAATCCTCTGTATTCCAGCAGGTTGTATTCAAAATAAGTGGGGTACAGTTCACCGATGAACGTGCCGTCCATATCAAAGGTGGCAATCCGCTCCTCCGGTTTGATATAGTTCTTTGAACAAGGATTCGTGACGTCCTTTACATAGGCTTTCAGGGCGGTAAGGGATTCACACTCATTCCACAGGGAGAAGTAATCAGGTGCCACCGGCCTTTCGGGAACGGTGGCGGTGCATCCCGCCAGGAGGCAGGAAAACGCGACGGCGAAAAGGAGAATGTGTTTTTTCATAGGACGCAAATTTACGGGTAATTTTTTAATGTTCCCAAATTTTTGGCAAATTCCCGGTTAATTGCTAAATTTGGGGATTATGCGAAAACTGATAACCCTCTTCTCCCTTCTGTTGGCCGTATCCGCGCTACGTGCGCAGGAGGTCCGTCCCGCGCCGGTGAACATTCCGGGGCATCGCGTCTCCATCCTTGACTTCGGCGGCGTGCCGGACGGGGTGGAACTCAATACCAAGGCTTTTGCCCGTGCCTTTGAGGCGCTTTCGCAGCAGGGAGGCGGGCATCTGGTCGTCCCTGCGGGGATTTTCCTCACCGGTCCGATACAACTCCCCGGCAGCACCGACCTGCATCTGGAGCGCGGGGCCGTCCTGCTTTTCTCCCCGGACAAGAAGGATTTCTTCGACGGAAAAAAGGTCCCGCCCTGCATCAGCGCGTCCAAACAGCACGATGTGAGCATCAGCGGCGAAGGCATCATCGACGGGAACGGTGAGTGGTGGCGGCCGGTCAAGCGAAACAAGGTCAGCGATACCGAGTGGAAGGCCTTCAAGCGGATGGGCGGTACCCTCAGCCCTGACGAGAGTCTCTGGTATCCCTTCGGCCTCAAGCATTACGAAGACATCGCCCCGACTTATACCGCGCAGGAAAAACTGCGTACGCACCTCATCCGCTTCAGCGACTGCCAACGTGTGAGCGTGAGCGGCGTCGTCATCCAGAATGCGCCGAAATTCCATCTCGTTCCCCAGCGCTGCAGCGACGTTACGATTGAGAATGTCTTTGTCCGCTGCCCCTGGAATGCCCAGAACGGCGATGGCATCGACATTATGCAGTGCGTCCGCGTACGCATCAGCGGCTGCACCGTGGATGTAGGCGATGACGGCATCTGCCTGAAGGGCGGTGTCGGCCAGAAAGGCCTGGAGGACGGCCCCTGCAAAGATATCCTCATCGAAAACAATACGGTGTTCCACGCGCACGGCGGTTTTGTGATCGGCTCCGAATTCTCCGGCGGGATGCAGAACATCATCGTCCGCAACAATGTTTTCTGCGGCACCGATACCGGCCTGCGCTTCAAGAGCTCTCCGGAGCGCGGCGGCCTTACGCAGCAGATCCGCATCAGCGATATCTCAATGACGGACATCAAGGATGAAGCGATTGTCTTCCAGACCGATTACGCCGACCGTCCCGCGGGCGCCAAGGAAAAGAAGGCTTCGACGAAAAACGTCTTCGTGCCCGAATTTACCGATATCGCCATTTCCGGCGTCGTCTGCCGCGGCTGTCATACCGCCATCCGTGCCAAAGGCACGCTGGAAACCGTCCACGGCATCTCCGTCTCCGACTGCGTATTCTTCTACACGGACAAAGCGACGGACATCGACGTCCCGGAGATGATCAAAACGAAAAATGTAAGACTCATCAGTTATTAAAATTCAAACGATATGGCAACTCCTACTCCTCACATCGGGGCCAAGCACGGCGAAATCGCCGAGACCGTCATTATGGCGGGCGACCCGCTCCGCGCCAAATTCATGGCCGAAACCTTTATCGAGAGCCCGCAACTCGTTACCGACGTGCGCGGGATGCTGGGTTTCACGGGAACCTATGACGGAAAGCCCGTCACCATTATGGGGCACGGAATGGGCATCCCTTCGATCGGCATCTATACCTACGAACTATACAATTTCTACGGCGTCAAGACGATCCTGCGCGTTGGCTCCGCCGGATCGATGCATCCGGACCTGCACGTGGGAGACCAGGTGCTGGCGATGGGCGCCTGCACGGATTCCAATTACGGTGCCCAGTACGAACTGCCCGGCACCTTTGCGCCGATCGCCGATTTCGGCCTGCTGCGCCGCGCCGCCGAATATTGTGATTCGCACGATTTCCATTACAAGGTAGGCAATGTCCTTTCTTCCGATGTCTTCTATTCCGATAATCCCCACAACGACCGCTGGATGAAAATGAAGGTCCTTGCGGTAGAGATGGAGGCGGCGGCGCTCTATATGAACGCGGCGCGCGCCGGAAGGCGGGCCCTGGTCATCTGCACCATTTCCGACCACCTGCTCACGGGAGAAGTGACCACCGCTCAGGAGCGCGTGACGACCTTCACCAATATGATGGAGGTGGCCCTGTCCCTGATTGATTAAAAAATAATCCAATGGCGTTAGGGCACATTTGCCTTTCGGCTTTGAGCTTTCGCACCTCGGATGTCGGAACAAGTTCCACATCGCTCGGTTTGTCGCTCAATTCCCCGGATAGGGTTGCGTGGCAACAAGTGCCCGTTGTCATTGGATTATTTTTGTGTGGAGTGACAGGTCGGAAGAAACAATGAAAGGATTAAGGGACCGGATAGTATTTGTTTTCGCCGCGCTGCTTTTTGCAGGGACGGCGCTGCAGGCGCAGAACTTCACCCTGGAAGGAAGCGTTTTCTTCCGGGATTCGACACTCACTCCTGCCGCATATATCACGGTTTATTGCCCCTCGCTCGGGACGGGTACGCTGACGGACGAGCAGGGCGGCTTCTCCCTCCGGCTTCCGGTCAAAGGTTCGCATCGGGTGGAATTCTCCCGTATGGGCTATAAGACGGTGGAGTACGAAGCGGCTTACGATGGCAGCGGGGTACAGACGATACCTCCCGTCCAGATGGAACTGCAACCGATTTTCCTGGCATCGGCCTATGTGACTCCGGACGGAAAATCCCCGGCGGAATACATCCTTTCGCAGGTTTGGAAAACGGCCGCCGCCAACAGGAAAAGGCTCGGGGACTACGGCGCCTCGGTGAATTACAATCTGGCCACGCACCAGATGCCCCTGGTTTCGCAACTTGCCTCCGGTTTTTCACGCAGTATGATGAAGCCTGCCGTTTATATGACCGGCTATGGTCCGCTCATCAATTTCATCTTCAATAACGATGACGTGGCGGTAAAGGCCTCGCTCAAGCGCACCGTCATCGGCGGGAAGACCCAAGATACGGAAAAGCGCCTGATCAGCAGCAATATGGTCCTGCCGGACAATGTGCGCAAGAACGTACTTTCGCTTTTCAACCTGGTGGACCTGTACGGAATGCTTTACGGAGAAAAAAAGGAATGGGGAAAGAAATTCTCAGACAAGCATAAGTTCACCCTGACGGGTACCTATGAATATAACGGACACCTGGTGGACGTGCTCTTCTGGAAACATCCGTACAGCGGCTTTACCGCGACGGTCCACGTCGTGGAGGATGTATGGGGTATCCTGCGCATAGAAGTGGGCCGGGGGAGAGAGGTTATGCGCTGCGAGGCCCGGGACATCGGCGGAGAAATCTATATGCCGGTCACGCTGGTCTTCAAGCCCAGCCTTTCGCTGATCAGGGAGGAGAATCTCCCCAAAGTGGTGGACGATCTGGAAGCGAGCAAGGATATCAGCAAGGGGACGGCGCGCCGGGCCAGGAAACTGATTGAAGAAAACAAGGGAAATCTCAACCCCTCCATTACCATCGGTTATAACGTAAAATACTTCAAACCGTGATTACCACCCAGAAACTCAAGTTGCCCTGCTATATGACGGACCTCCGTTCGCGGATGCGTGCGACGGCCTTTATGGACCTTGCCCAGCAGATTGGCGAGGATGATGCCGAGGCGGGCGGCTTTGGCTTTTCCTTCCTGCGGGCGCGCGGCCTGGCCTGGGTGCTGGCCCGTCAGCGCGTCGAGTTCTACAGCCTGCCGCAATTCAAGGATGAGTTGGAACTGCAGACCTGGCACCGGGGAGTGAACGGTCCGTTCTATGTCCGTGACTACAAGTTGCTTGGGGCGGACGGGAAGGTGGCGGTAGCCTCCTCGAGTTCCTGGGTGCTGATGGACCTGGCCTCCCGGACGATGGTGATGCCCGGCAAGGTGGACCTCCCGGCCCTGGCGGATGCGGCGCCGGGGATGCAGGCCATCGAGGGCTATGCTTCCAAGGTGATGCCGCCGCGCGACCTGCCGCCGGTCAAGGTGGGGGAGAGGGCGGTAGTGTTCTCCGATATCGATTACAACCGTCACGTCAACAATGTCCGCTACATCGGCTGGGCGGTCGACGTCCTCCCGATGGAACTGCTGGAGGAGAAGCCCCTGCGCGGTCTGACCATCAATTTCAACCACGAGGTACATCCGGGAGAGACGGTGTCGCTCTATTTACAAGAAAACCCCTCCGGCGAATACTTCGTGGAGGGGCGTGTAGAAGACCGTCAGGCCTTTATTGTTCGTCTTGAAGTTTGAGGTGCTGCACATAGATGGCCTTCATCTTGGCGGCACGGCGCTTTACTGAGGGCTTCTCGAAGTTCTTGCGCGCACGCATTTCCCGAACAGCTCCCGTCTTTTCGAACTTCCGCTTAAACTTTTTTAAAGCGCGTTCGATGTTATCGCCTTCCTTTACCGGTACAATGATCATTCCTTAAATCACCCCCTTTTTCTTTAGCGGGTGCAAAGGTAGGCAAATTTTTCTATTTTGCAAACTCAGAGGTAATTTGCGATGAAAGTCTGCATCCCCTGGGTGGCGGTCTCCCGGATATGCACGATGCGCCGGTCCCGTACGGAAACGCTGGCCGGGTCGATCAGGTAGATGGGGCAGTCCGTACGGGCGAAGGTGTAGAGGCTGGCGGCGGGATAGACCTGCATCGAGGTGCCGACGATCAGCAGGATATCCGCCTGGGCGACGACATTCGCCGCTTCCTCGATCTTGGGCACCTGCTCTCCGAAAAAGACGATGTGCGGCCGCAACTGCACCCCTTTGGGCGATTTGTCCCCGAGCGACACCTTCCCGTAGCCCACGTCGACGACCTGTTTTTCGGAATAGCCGTCCTCCCAGGTATAACTGTCCTGCGGCCGGACTTTCGTGACCTCGCCGTGCAGGTGGATCACCCGCGTGCTGCCCGCCCTTTCGTGCAGATTGTCGACATTCTGGGTAATGACGCAGACGGTATAATCCTTCTCCAGTCCGGCGATGGCCCGGTGCGCGGCATTCGGTTCGCAATCCTTCAGTTTCTCCCGCTGCATGTTGTAGAAATTCAGCACGAGGGCGGGATTGCGCCGCCAACCCTCGGCGGAAGCCACTTCCATCGGGTCATACTTGTCCCAGAGACCGCCGTTGTCGCGGTAGGTCCCGAGTCCGCTTTCGGCGCTGACGCCCGCGCCGGTAAGCACTACGATTCGCTTTTTCATAATTCCTTGCGTTCCAGTCTGAAATAGTCCCGCCGCGCCCAGAACGCGAAGAGCGGATCCAGGATTTCGGCCTTGTCGCTATCGTTGAAACTGATGATTTCCTTTTTGCAGAGGGCGTCCTTGACCCGGCAGACGTTGGCGGAGGAGTTCAGTCCGTACCTGCGGATGACGCCCGCGCTGCTGAACTGGTCCTGTCCTTCCAGCAGGGCGCGCAGGAAGTTCAGCTGAAAGCCCGTAAGGTCGGCCATCATCGCCCGGAAATGCGGGGCGTGGAGGGCGACGAGGTCATCCAGTGCCGCATTCATTGCCGGAGCCATCAGATATCCGCGGTTGGCCGAATCGCAAATGGCGCAGTACTGGGTCAGGTAGCCCGGATGGCAGCCCAGCAGGCGGCAGGCAGCTATCAGCAGGTTGCGGTCGGGCACCTTGCCTCCGGTCAGGAATCCCCGGTTCATATAATCGACCAGTTCTTTCTCGTCGATGGGAGGGAAAGGCAGCACGACGGCCTTGCGGTGGAAGAAATGCTTCTTGAACAGGAGATGCTTCATCGCGTTCACGGCGCTGCCGCAGAGGATGAAACTGACGCCGCTGCCCTTCTCCTGCTCGAAGGCTTCCTCCAGCAGGGAGCAGATGCGCTCCGCTTCGCCGGTCAGCAGGACATTCTGGAATTCGTCGAGGACGACCACCATTTGCTGGTTACGCTCGCGTGACAAGGCATAGGGGAGGGCGATGACGGCGCGCAGGTCTTCTTCGCCCGCTTCCCAGTTCAGGGAAAGGATGTCCCCGCCCGTCCCGAAATGCTCGGGGTCGAAGACCAGATGCGAGGATGGCAGGAAGCGGTCGGCGGCAGCGGCGAATTCCGTCTGGGTGGACCCGGTGGCGGCGAGTACGGCCGATCCGAGCCGCAGGGCGAATTCCCCCGCGCTGCGCACGTCCAGCAGGGAACAGCGGACGCTGACGGTCCGTTGCGCTCCGGCACGCAGGCTGAGCAGGACCTGCTCGATGAGCGAAGTCTTGCCCGTCCCCGGCGGCGCAAAGAGAACGGCATTCTCGCCTTGCGCGATAAGGTTCCCGAGGATGGCGGTTTCCTGCTTCCTGCCGGCAAAATATTTTCCCGTCGCCGGGCGGCTGTAGTTAAATTCCATCGTTACAAAAGTAAAAAATTTTGCAGAAAAAATAAATTGAACTAAATTTGCGGGCTTAAAAAATCGGATGACCGTCAAGCCATTGACAAAGTGTTGCCCCGGAGGCAACCGCTTGCGGCCGGAACTTTAAAAAGAATAAAGTTTTTATGTACGCAATCGTAGACATTGCTGGCCAGCAGTTCAAAGTGGAAGCTGGAAATGAAATCTTTGTCCCCAGGCTCCCTGAGGCCAAGGATGCCAATGTGGCGTTTGACAAAGTGCTGCTCGTCGAGGACGGCGGCGCCGTGAAGGTCGGTACGCCCTATGTGGAAGGTGCAGTGGTGAAAGCCACCGTTCTGGATGATTCCGTCAAGGCGGACAAGGTGTTGGTGTTCAAGAAGATCCGTCGCAAGGGCTTCCAGAAACTCAACGGCCATCGCCAGAAGCTCACCAAGGTTAAGATCAACGAAATCGCTTAAAGAAAGAAGACTATGGCACACAAGAAAGGTCAATCCAGTTCAAAGAACGGTCGTGAGTCACAAAGCAAGCGCTTGGGTCTTAAGAAATTCGGCGGCGAAGTCGTAAAGGCCGGAAACATCATCGTGCGTCAGCGGGGAACCGTCCACAATCCTGCCAACGGAGTGGGAATGGGCAAGGACCACACCCTGTACGCCTTGATTGACGGTACCGTAAAGTTTACCCGGAAGAGGGACGACAAGTCCTATGTTTCCGTCATTCCGTTCGAAAGCTAATTCGAAGGGAGTCCCGTTTTGAGAAAGACTTGCGCTTCGAAGGGAGTGTAGGTCTTTTTTGGTTGAAATCAATGGAGAAAGCATCATGCTTACACTGAAAATGCTCCGCGAGGATACGCGGAAAGTCATCGAAAAACTGCAAATCAAGAACTTTGATGCGACGCCCATCGTGGAGAAAGTCCTCGAACTCGACGCGTTGCGCCGCTCGGCCCAGACCGAAAGCGATGCCCTGCTCTCTGAGCAGAAGCAGAAGGCCGCGGCCATCGGCGCGCTGATGAAGCAGGGGCTCAAGGACGAAGCGGAAAAGGCAAAGGCCGAAGTGGCGGCCCTGAAGGCCAGGAGCGCAGAACTCCTCGCCAAGGGCGAAGCGGCGGCCCGCGAACTGGAGCAGCAGCTTGTCCTGCTGCCCAACCTGCCCTGCGACCTCGTGGCTCCCGGCAAAGGCGCCGAGGACAATCAGGTCGTCAAGATGGGCGGTCCCGAGGTGCAGCTCCCCGAAGGGGCGCTCCCGCACTGGGAACTGGCGAAAAAGTACGGCATCATCGACTTTGACCTGGGTGTCAAGGTGACCGGCGCAGGCTTCCCCGTCTATCGCGACAAGGGAGCCAAACTCCAGCGCGCGCTCATCAACTTCTTCCTCGACTGCAACACCGCGGCCGGCTATATGGAAGTGGAGCCCCCGGTGATGGTGAATGCCGCCTCCGGCTTCGGCACCGGGCAGCTGCCCGACAAGGAGGGCCAGATGTATCACGCCACCGTCGATGATTTCTATATGGTGCCTACCGCCGAGGTACCCGTCACCAACCTTTTCCGTGACGAAATCCTGTCCGGCGACGCCCTCCCGCAGAAACTGACGGCCTATACCCCCTGCTTCCGCCGTGAAGCCGGTTCCTACGGCAAGGATGTGCGCGGCCTGAACCGCCTGCATCAGTTCGACAAGGTGGAGATCGTGCGCGTGGAAAAGCCGGAGAATAGTTATGCCGCCCTGGACGAAATGGTCGCCCACGTGGAAGGCATCGTGAACAAACTCGGGCTGCGCTACCGTATCCTGAGGCTCTGCGGCGGGGATATGTCCTTCACCTCGGCCATCACCTATGACTTCGAACTCTGGTCCGCCGCCCAGGGACGCTGGCTGGAAATCTCGTCCGTCTCCAACTTCGAGACCTACCAGGCCAACCGGCTGCACCTGCGCTACCGCGACGCGGACGGCAAGCCCCAGCTCTGCCACACGCTGAACGGCAGTTCGCTGGCCCTGCCCCGCGTCGTCGCCGCCCTGCTGGAAGACAACCAGACCCCGGACGGCATCGTCATCCCGGAGGTCCTGCGGCCCTACACCGGCTTTGACATCATTGATTAAAGACTGTACCATATTAGGCATCGACCCCGGAACCAACCTGCTTGGTTTCGGGATCGTGCGTGTTGTAAAGGGGCGTCCGGAATTCGTGGACATGGGCGTCCTGGACCTGCGTCGCCAGAAAGATGCCTATACCAAACTCAACTGCATCTATCAGAAGGTGGATGCGCTCTGTGCCCTGCACCATCCCGAGGAACTGGCCATCGAATCCCCGTTCTACGGAAAAAATGCCCAGGTCATCCTGAAACTGGGCCGGGCGCAGGGGGCCGTGATGTGCGCGGCGCTCGCGCACGGGGCCGCCGTGACCGAGTATGCGCCCCGCCGGGCGAAAGAGGTCATCTGCGGGAACGGCGCCGCTTCCAAGGAGCAGGTAAGTCTTATGGTACAGAATACTTTAGGCATAAATTTTGAAGCAAAATACCTCGACGCGACCGATGCCCTGGCTATCGCGATGTGTCACTTTTATCAACTGGGAAGTCCGCTGGCCTCAAAGGGCGGTGGTAGTTCCTGGGAGAAGTTTATTAAGGATAATCCAGACAGACTCAAATGAAACAACTGCTCCGCCGGCTGCTCCCGTGCTTTTGCGCCCTTTTTCTGGGCATCCCCGTTTTCGCCCAGCCCGTAACCGTAAAAGCCGTCCTGAAGGATGCTGCCAGCGGTGATCCGGTCAGTTTCGCCACCGTTTCCCTCACCCGTGAAGGAGCCTCCAAGGCGGATAAGTATTCCCTTTCTTCCGACGCCGGCGTCGTGAGCATCAGCGGCGTCCGCCCCGGGAAATATGCCTTCAAGGCGGAACTGATGGGTTATAAGACGATTACGAAGAACATCTCTCCCGCCTCCGGTGACCTGGATCTGGGAACCCTGAAGATGGAGCCCGAGACGGAAATCCTCGATGCCGCGACAGTGACTGCCATCGGCAATCCCATCGTGGTCAAGAAGGACACGGTCGAATACAATGCCAACGCCTACAAGACCACCGATAACGATGTGCTGGAAGACCTGTTGAAGAAACTGCCCGGCGTGGAGGTGGCCGAAAACGGCTCCATCACCTGGAACGGCGAGACCATCAAGAAAATCACCATCGACGGCAAGACCTTCTTCCTCGACGATCCGCAGCTGGCCTCAAAGAACATCCCGGCCAAGGCCATCAATAAACTGAAGGTCATCGAGAAGAAATCGGAGCAGGCCCAGTTCACCGGCATCGACGACGGGGAGGAGGAGATGGTCATCGACCTCAGTCTCAAGAAGGGGATGATGAAGGGCTTTTTCGGCAACCTCATGGCTGGAGCCGGACACGACATTCCTTCTCCGTCCAACAATATGAACGACTGGCGTTTCCAGGGTGCGGGTTTCCTCGGCCGCTTCAAGGACAAATCGCAGATCAGCGTCATCCTCAATGCCAACAACACCAATAACCGGGCCTTCAACGACCTGGCCGGCTCCATGATGCAGGGCATCCGCGGAGGCGGCGGCGGCATGGGCCGCGGCGAGGGCGGCTGGGGCCGGACCAACGGTATCACCACCTCCTACATGGCCGGCATCAACGGCGCCTGGGACCTGCTGGACAACGATATGCAGTTGGGTGGCAACTACCTCTACAACCGTACGGAGAACGACGTGCACGAGGCTTCCATCAAGACGACTTACCTCGAATCCGGCGATGTGCGCTACGATTCCGACGGGGACAACCGCACGGTCAGCGACGGCCACCGCTTCGGCGTGCGCCTCGAGCATAAATTCTCCGAGAACACCTCGATCATCTTCGAGCCGCAGGTGAATTTCGGTTACGGCAACTTCGCCCAGCACAGCGATGCGGACACCTATGTCGGGGAGAATAAATCCCACATCAACAACTCTTCCACCGTCAATACCGGCCGCAACCGCAATGTCTCCACGAGTGGCTGGTTCCTGCTCCGGCAGCGGCTGGGTGCGCCTGGGCGTACCCTCACCGCCATGGCCCGCTACAACTTCTCGGACAACCACCTCCTCGACGGGGTGAACTGGAGCGAGACCAAGACCTTCGGCGACGATGGTGCCACGGTGCTGCGTGACAGCATCGTAAACCAGCGCTTTACCAACAATGCGCAGAGCCTCAGCCTGACCGGCCGCCTTACCTACACCCAGCCCTTGGGCGGCAACTTCTACCTGGAAGCGAACTACGCTTACAACTGGGCGCAGTCCACCTCGGACAAGGAGACCTTCGATATCGTGCCGGGAGGCGAGACCAAGAACTACAACTACTCGAACAATATCGTCAACCGGAGCAGCAATCACGAAATCGGCGCGAACGCCATGTTCCAGACCGAAAAGTTCCGTGCCCAGCTGGGATTTGCCGCGCTGCCCACCACGACCTACAACAGCACCACCCGCTACAACAGCGAAACCGGAGCCTTCGAGCCTATGGTCTATGATCCCGGCACCAAGTGGTTCTATTCGCCCCAGGCGATGCTCTGGTGGGAGATGGGGGAAAACTCCAACGCCCGCCTCTTCTACCGCGGCCGCGCCGGGCAGCCCTCGACCGCACAGTTGATGCCTGTCCCGGACAATACCAATCCGCTGTCCGTCAGTTTCGGTAATCCTTCCCTGGATCCCTATTTCACCCATTCCATCAGGGGTGGCGTGCGTTACAACAACAAGAAGTCCTTCACCTCGTTTAATATGCGCATCAACGCCTCGGTGGTGCAGTCGCCCATCGTGAACGCCAGTTGGTACGACGAGGGCGGGGCGCAGTATTCGATGCCTTTCAACGGGCCGCTTTCCGCCAGCGCGGGTATCAACGGCTTCCTGAACCTGCCGATCGCCCGCTCCGGATTCACTATCGAGAACACGCTGCGTGCGAACTGGTCGATGAATACCTCCTATATCGGAGAGAACATCGATATGACCACCTATCGGAAGGAAGGGTATTACGCCTTCATGGAGCAGTTCCTGAAAGATTTTGCGGACCCGGCGTATTTCAAGGCCCACATCACCCGGAACGATATCCACAACCTGTCGGTATTCGAGCGCCTGACCGCCACCTGGCGCGGCAAGGCCCTGGAGGTCGCGGTCTCCGGCCGCACGCGGGTGAATCACTCCTGGTACACGGTTTCCCGTACCGGTTCCGAAGGAACGACCTGGAACAACCAGGTCCGGGCCACGGTCAACTGGACCTGGGACCTGGCCGGCATGGCCTTCAAGAGCCAGTTCAGTTATAACTGGTATAACGGCTATTCCACTGCCCAGAGTCCCGAGTACATCCTCGACGCGGAGATTCAGAAACTGCTTTTCAAAAAACGCTGTACCCTGGCCCTCAAGGGCTACGACATCCTCGGACAGGCCAAGAACCTGAACGTAACGGACAGCGCCAACTACCACACGGAATCCGTGAACAATACCCTCGGCCGTTATATCGTCCTTTCGCTTACCTGGCGCTTCGGCAGCTTCGGCGGCCAGCGCGGCAATATGATGGGCGGTCCGCGCGGCGGTCGCGGTCCGATGGGCGGCGGTTACGGCGGCGGTCGTCCTCCTCGTTTCTAGTTTTCAGTTTTTTTTGTAAATTTGTAGGCTAACTATGGTTTACGATTTACTGAAAGCTCTGCTGATTGGGATTTGTGCGTCTGCGCCGATAGGCCCTGTGGTCATCTATGTCATGCAAATCACCCTGACGAGAAACCTCCGTGCCGGTTTTGCTACCGGTATCGGGTCCGCCATCATCGATACCCTTTATGCTGCCGTGGCCCTTTTCGCGGTTTCCCTGGTACAGAATGTCATCCTGGCCCATCAGGCCTGGATCATGCTGCTGGGCGGCCTGCTGATCATCTATGTCGGTGCCGGCATGTATTTCAAGGACCCGATGCGCAATGCCGGGAAGCCCATATCGGCGAGCAGCTATTTCGGTTATGCCATTCAGTCGGCCGGTTGCGCGCTGGCCAATCCCGGGGCCCTGGCGTTCATGTTCGCCCTGGTCGCGATTTTCGCCGTGGATATGGAAGAAATGAAGGCTCCGGTCTGGGGGATGGTGCTGATGGTGTTCCTCGGCGCCCTTTCCTTCTGGTTCTGCTTTTCGTGGTTCATCAATCACCTGCGCAAGAAAATTGACAAAAGTCTCATTTATAAGTTGAGTAAGGTGACCGGAGTCCTCGTCATGGTTATCGGGGTCTTCCTTGTGGCGCGGGGCGTAATCCTTTTTCTGAGATGAACCGCTTTCTGGACAACTGGGTCGTCAAGACGCTGCTGAGCGGTGCGGCATTCGTGCTGGTCCTGCTGTTGGTCACCAGCCTGGCCCTCAATCTGCGTACCCGGCACAACCGGGAGATCGCCGTTCCCGATTTTACCAATATGACCTGGTTCGAGGCCCTGGGTGAAGCGTCGCTTTCCGGAGTCAGGGTCCAGGTCTCCGATTCCGTCTATGTCCGCAAGGCCAAGCCCGGCGTGGTCCTCAGCCAGAATCCCGCTCCGGGCGAGCACGTCAAGAAAGGCCGCCATATCTTCCTGACGGTCAATGCGCTTACGCCGATGAAGGTGACGATGCCCGATGTGCGGAAAATCACGCTGCGCCAGGCAAAATCCGAACTGGCGGCGGCAAACCTCAGCCTTGCGCGCATTCAGTATGTGGGCGATATCTCTTCGAACCGCGTGCTGGAGCAGCTTTACCGCGGTTATCCCGTGCGTCCCGGAACCCGTCTCAATGCCGGTTCGCCGATTACCCTCCGGGTGTCCACCAATGGCTCCGAACAGGCCTGGATGCCCGATGTCAAGGGAAGGAAATATCTCAATGCCGTCGATTTGGTGCAGGAGAACTACCTGAATCCCGTCCATCTGCGTTTCGATGCCTCGGTGCGCAACTATGCGGATTCGCTCAATTCGGTGGTATATGCCCAGGATCCCGGTCCTTCCGAGGGCCCTTTCACCCTGGGTACGGAAGTGACCCTCTACCTTTCTCCCGATGCCGGAAAACGGACTGGAAGATAGCGCGCTGGACTTGATGTTCGAGCATTTCCGCCTCGAGGTGGATCCCGGACAGGCCCCCCTGCGCCTGGACAAGTATATGGCGACGCATCTGGAGGACAGCTCCCGTCACCGTATCCAGCTCGCCATCAAGGAAGGCTATGTCTTTGTGGGGGACAAGACCGTCAAGGCCAATTTCATCGTCCGTCCCGGCGACGTGATCCGCTTCATGATGCCTTACCGGCGTCGCGGCGTGGAAATCCTTCCCCAGGACATTCCTCTGGATATCTGTTATGAGGATGACGACGTGCTGGTACTCAACAAGCCCGCCGGCATGGTGGTGCATCCCGGTCACGGACATTACGACGGTACGCTCGTGAACGCCCTTGCCTTCCATCTCGGGCTGGATCCCGGCCAGGAAGGCGACGAGCGGATGGGCATGCTGGTCCACCGCATCGACAAGGATACTTCCGGCCTGCTGGCCGTGGCCAAGAACGACGAGGCGCAGTTGCGGCTGGCGAAACAATTTTTCGACCACAGCATCGACCGCCGTTACCGGGCCATCGTCTGGGGGGATATCCGCGACGACGAGGGGACAATCGACGCCCCGCTGGCCCGCGACACGGCCGACCGCCTGCGCTTCAAGGTGCAGTCCGATCCCGACAAGGGGAAGCGCGCGGTGACGCATTACAAGGTGATCGAGCGTTTCGGCTTCGTCACCTTCATCGAATGCAAGCTGGAGACCGGCCGCACGCACCAGATCCGCGTGCATATGAGCAGCATCGGCCATCCCATTTTCGGCGATGAACGCTATGGCGGCAGGGAAATCCGCAAAGGCACCATCTACGCGAAATACCGGCAGTTCATCGCGAATTGCTTCGAACTCTGCCCGCGGCAGGCGCTCCATGCGCAGACCCTGGGTTTTGTGCATCCTTCGAGCGGAAAGTGGCTGCAGTTCAGCGCGCCGCTTCCTGCCGATATGACCGCCCTTCTGGATAAATGGCGCCGCTACAGCGCCCAAATGCCTGAAGAGATATGAGAAGGGTATCCACTCTGGGCATTTGGGCCCTTTCATTGCTGTCGGGGGTGCTGCTGTCGCTGCCTTGGCTGGTGCCGCACAGCGCTCCGGTGGCGCTTTTCGCCCTGGTGCCGCTGCTGCTCGCCGAACGGCTGGCCCGCCGCTCCGCTCTGCGCGGATTTTTCTTCTGCAATTACGCCTGCTTCATCGTTTGGAATGCGCTGACGACCTTCTGGGTGTGCAATGCGACGCTTGGCGGCGGCCTGTTCGCCATCTTCGCCAATGCCTTCAAGATGGCCCTTATCTTCGAACTTTTCCGCTTTGCGCGGAAACGGTGGACCGGTGCGCTGCCTTATCTGCTGCTGGCCTGCGTCTGGATGGCCTGGGAGCATCTTTACTTCGATGTGCAGATTTCCTGGCCCTGGCTGGTGATGGGCAATGCCCTTGCCGGCAGCACGGAACTCGCGCAGTGGTATGAATTTACCGGTACGATGGGCGGTTCGCTCTGGATCTGGGCGTCGAACCTTTTCCTTTTCGCCCTGGCCGTCCGCCTGCCGTCCCGCCTCCCGCTGCGTCCCCGGCTTGCACTCCACATCGCCGGATGGGCTGTTTTGCTGTTGCCGCCCGCCCTTTCGCTGGGGCTGTACGCAGGCTTCCGTGAAGTGGAGGAGGGGAGTGTCGGCGTGGTCATCGGCCAGCCGAATTTCGACCCCTATCATAAGTTCGAGAGCATGACCCAGGCCCAGCAGGACGAGGTGCTGCTGCGTCTGTTCGCGTCAGCGGAAGGCGCAGATTCTGCCCGCGCGACGCTGTTCCTGGCGCCGGAGACCTTTACCGGCTCCTATTTCCTGTCCGGATTTACCGAGCCCAATGCGACCTCCCAGCGCTTCGCCGCTTTTTTGGCGCAGCGTCCGCAGAGCGCCATCCTCTACGGCGCTTCCACCTATGATTTTACGCTCGCGCATCGGGCTCCATCGCCCTTCTCCCGGAAATTCTCGGGCGGCTGGCTGGATTCGCACAACAGCGCCCTGCTTCAGGACGCCTCCGGCAAGGTGCAGGTCTTCCATAAGTCCAAACTGGTCGTGGGGACGGAACTGATGCCCTTCCCGAAGATTTTTGCTCCGCTGGACGACCGCCTGGGCGGAGTGATGGGCCGCTGTGTCGGACAGCCGGAAGTGAGCCTGCTGCATTACGGCGACGTCCCCCTGGGCTGCGCCGTCTGCTATGAATCGATTTACCCCGAATACTGTACGCAGTATGTCCGGAAAGGGGCGCAGGCGATGACGGTGATCACCAATGACGCCTGGTGGGGGAATACGCCAGGATACCGGCAGCATTTCAATTATTCGCGCCTGCGGGCCATCGAATTGCGGCGGGATATCGCCCGCTGCGGCAATACCGGCATCAGTGCCTTCATCAACCAGCGGGGCGATGTGCTCACGCGCGGTCCCTGGTGGGAGGAAGCCGTGCTGGAAGGCCGCATCGCACTCAGCAGCCGCCAGACCGTGTTCGTCCGTTACGGCGACGTCATCGGCCGCGCCGCCTGCTTCGTGGCTTTTCTGCTGCTTCTGTTATTGGCTATTTCGTTACGTAATTTTCGGGATGTTTACCGGTGAGGTGCATCTCCTCGTAGATGGCCTGAATCCGCTTCATATCGGCGCGGGCATCCTCGGTTAATTCTACTTTCTGCCCTCTGCCGATGCGCTTGGTTCCCCAGTCGAAATAGCCCAGGTAGACGGGAACATTTGCCTTGGTGGCAATCATATGGAAACCGGTCTTCCAATTCTTGACAGGCTTGCGTGTGCCTTCCGGTGCGATGGCCAGATGGAAATGCTCTGATTTCTCCATCTCGTGAATCACGCTCATGACGAGTTTTGTCGCATTGGAACGGTCTACCGGGACACCTCCCATCGCCCGCAGCAACCAGCTGAGCGGCGGAATGAACATTTCCTTCTTCACGAGGCACTTGGCCTTGCCGCCGATGGAGACATAATATAAATAGGAAATGAAGAAGTCCCAGATGGAGGTGTGGGGGACACCCAACATAATGCATTTATTCTCTTCAGGAAGGGGATCTACCGCTGTCCAGCCCAACATTCTGAGCAACCAGCCACAAAATTTCCGATGCATAATCTTTCGTTCTCTTTTGAAAGAAAATTCACTGCAAAAATTGTACCCCGGCACAAGCCGAAAAATTTCAAAAAAATTCAAAAAAAATTTGTGGAATAAAAAAAAGTGTTTACCTTTGCAACCCCGTTCGAGAAACGGGCAAGCACAAGATCTTTGAAAGACTGATTGGAAAGTACAAGCAAGTACCGAGAAACAATAGTAAACGAGAGCGTTGATTCTTTTGGAATCAAGAAAGCGTCAGGTTCAAGCTGAGAATTTGAATATACAAAGAAGAGTTTGATCCTGGCTCAGGATGAACGCTAGCGGCAGGCTTAACACATGCAAGTCGAGGGGCAGCGGGGAGTAGCAATACTCTGCCGGCGACCGGC
>JAEEJZ010000035.1 GCA_016282145.1 Bacteroidales bacterium
GCCGGCCCCGATGCCAAGAACGTGATCTTCCTGAGCGCGGACGCCTTCGGCGTGCTGCCCCCCGTATCCATCCTGACCGCTGAGCAGACCAAGTACTACTTCCTGAGCGGCTTTACCGCCAAGCTCGCTGGTACGGAGCGCGGCATCACCGAGCCTACCCCGACCTTCTCCGCCTGCTTCGGCCAGGCCTTCCTCGAACTGCATCCGACCAAGTATGCCGAGGAACTGGTCAAGAAGATGGAAAAGAGCGGCGCCAAGGCCTACCTGGTGAACACCGGCTGGAACGGTACCGGCAAGCGCATCTCGATCCGCGACACCCGCGGCATCATCGACGCGATCCTGAACGGCTCCATCGACAAGGCCCCGACCAAGAAGATTCCTTTCTTCAACTTCGACGTGCCTACGGTGCTCGAAGGCGTTGACACCGGAATCCTCGATCCTCGCGACACCTACAAAGACGCCGCCGAGTGGGAAGCCAAGGCGAAGGACCTCGCCGGCCGCTTCATCAAGAACTTCGCCAAGTACGAAGGCAATGCCGCCGGCAAGGCGCTCGTCGCCGCCGGTCCGAAGCTGGACTAATCTTCCTTGAAAAAGTACTTTTTACAAATACTTGCCCTGAGTTTGTCCCTCTTTGCGGAAGCGCAACAGAGGGACATTCTGCTGACACTCCCGGAGCGCAATCCTGAAGGGAAACTACTGACGCAGGAAGCCGTGGTGGACGGAAGCGTAATCGCCCGTGCCCCGCAGTTGCGTGAACCCTCCCGACGGGAGGAGGCGCGCTATTTCAGCCGCGAGGGCAGCGTGTTCCTGCGCGCGCAGGACGGCAGCGAAGTCTGCATCGCCCGCAGTGAAGAAGACGGCATCGTCTATGGCGAGAGCGTTTCGCGCAATGAATTCGGCATCCACGGCGGCATCTTCCCTTCCCCTTCGGGCACGAAAGTGGCCTTCTACCGCAAGGACGAGCGCGCGGTGAGCCTCTATCCCCTGCTGGACATCCGTCCGCGCAGCGGCGAAACCCGCCTCCTGCGCTATCCGATGAACGGAATGGCCTCCGAACGGCTCAGCCTCTGCCTGTACGACAGCGTGAGCGGCAGTACCGTCAGCATTACGCCGACGGATTTCGACGACGAGCGCTACCTGGCGGGCATCAGCTGGTCTCCAGACGAGAAGACCGTCTATATCCAGGTCCTGGCGCGCAGCCAGCACGAGATGCATCTGAACGCCTACCGCAGCGACGACGGCAGTTTCAAGCGTACCCTGCTCAGCGAAAGGAACGACGCCTGGGTGGAGCCGCTGGATCCGCTCTGGTTCCTGGAGGGCCGCAGCGACTGGTTCATCTACCGCACGGACAACCGCGACGGCTGGCGCAATCTCTATCTCTGCGATACGCTCGGCCGGGAAGTCCGGCGCCTGACCTGCTGCGACGCCGACGTCCATTATGTGGGCAACGACGACGGAAAGCTCTATTACACCAGCGCCGAAGTCTCTCCGGTGGAGAACCACCTGTTCTCGCTGCCGCTGAAGATTTCCCGCAAGGGCAAGATACAGATTGGAAAACCGAAGCGCCTGACGGCCGAAGCGGGCTGGCACCGTATCACGCCCCTTCCGGAAGAAAACGCCTTCCTGGACCGTTGGAGCAGTCCCGGGCTACCGGCGATGAGCGCAATCCGCGATAAGGAAGGGCGCATCCTGGAAGGGCCTCTCGCGGCTCCGGATCCGCTGGAAGACTATGCCGTCTGCGCCGTGGAACTCGGCCGCGTGAAATCCGCCGACGGCGCCTTCGACAACTACTACCGTCTCATCAAGCCGCTGGGCTGGACCCCGGAAGGAAAATATCCCGTCATCCACTATGTCTATGGCGGGCCGCATTCGCAGATGGTCACGCACGCCTGGCTGGGGAACATCCGGATGTGGGAAATGCTGATGGCCCAGCGCGGCTTCGTGGTCTATGTGCAGGACAACCGGGGAACGCAGAACCGCGGCGCCGCCTTTGAGAAAGCCATCAACCGCCGTTGCGGGCAGGCCGAAATGGCCGACCAGCTGGCAGGGCTGAAGGCGCTGATGCAGGAGCCCTGGGTCGATGCTCAGCGCATCGGCGTCTATGGCTGGAGTTATGGCGGCTTCATGGCCATCTCCCTGCTGACGAATCACCCGGAACTGTACAAGGCCGGCGTCGCCGGCGGCCCGGTCATCGACTGGAAGTGGTACGAGGTGATGTATGGCGAACGCTATATGGATACGCCGAAGACCAACCCGGAAGGCTTCGAGGCCACGAGCCTCGTCGCGCGGGCGAAAGACCTGCAGGGCAGGCTGCTCGTGATGCAGGGACAACTCGACGAAACGGTCCTCAACATCAACTCCCTGAGTTTCATCCAGGCCTGCGTCGAGGCGGGGAAGCTGCCCGATTACTTTCCCTATCCCCTCTCAGCGCACAACGTACACGGAAAATGGCGCTCACAAATGAACGCCAAAATCACAAAATTCTTTGAGGAAACGCTCTAGGGCTTACAGTTCCCTGAACTTGGCAGAAGTAATCTTCTTGCTCTTCAGCGTCACCGTCGCCTTGATCTTGTCCATGACCTTGTTATCCTCGACCTGTTCCACCAGGCGGGAAATCTGGCCACGGTCCTGCATCATGTTGGACACCGCGTCCTCCAGGAGTTCCTTGGGGACATCCGTCATCCCGTACATCGCGTACTGGTAGGACACATAGGCGCGGGCGGCTTCCTTGAGGTCTTCTTCTTCAATCTTGAAGCCGAAATCCTTCATCATCGTGCCGCGCACCAGCTGCCACTTGAGGTCCTCCATAAAGCCGGGGAACTGTTTCTCCACCTCTTCGGCGGTGTATTTCTCCTTATTGGTCGCCAGCAGCCAGCGCTTGAGGAAGGCTTCGGGAAGGACGATGCCGGACTTCTTGACATAGAAATCGCGGATATCCTTGGAAAGGCGCCAGGCGGACTCGTTGGCAAACTGGGCCTCCAGCCGCTCGCTTACCTCTTTCTCGATCTCCTCGTCGCTCTTGGCGGGAGCGTCTTCCTTCTTGGACCAGTACTCCTTGTAGTTCTCCACCATCTGCTTCTTCTCGGCGGCATCGGCAGTAATCTTATAAGAAGGAATCGTATCCTCCTTCACCACCTTGACCTTTACTTCAGGAGAAAGCGCCAGGTCGAAGAGGAATTTGAAATCGGCTCCTTCCTTCCAGTCCAGTTCCGGCTGCTTCTCGCTGGAGAGCGGCTCGCCCAGGATATTGAGTTTCTTTTTGGTAATATAGCCATCCAACTGCTCGCCGACGAGGTTGTTCAGGGTTTCGGAAAGCACCTGGTCGCCGTACACCTTCTTGATGAGGGACATAGGCGCCATACCCTTACGAAAGCCCTTGAATTCGGATTTCCGCTTCAGTTCCTTGTACTTTTTGTCAAGCGGCTCCGCATAATCGGCGGCACTGATTTCCAGACTCAACTCCAGATTGAGATCGTCAATTTTCTTTTCAGTAATCTTCATAATCGTTATTAAGGTTTGATTTTGTTTTCAGGATAAGCGACCCGCTCGTGGAATTCGTGCAGGAGCCAGGCCTTGATCACCTCCTTGACCGTATCCATATCCTTGATGGAAATCTCGGACTGGGTAAACTGCCCGCCGTCGCTCTTCTCGCCAACGAGTTCTTCCACAAAGGCGGAGTATTCCGCGGGAGTCGAGGCCTTGAGGCTGCGGGAAGCCGCTTCGACCGTATCGCAGAGCATCAGGATGACCTGCTCCTTGGTCTTGGGCGGAACGCCGGGATAGGTGAAGTCCTCGCGCTCGGCAGGGTCTCCCCCGTCGGCAAGGAACTTGGAATAGAAGTATCGCGTCACGGTCGTGCCGTGGTGCGTCAGGATAAAGTCGATCACGACCTGCGGCAGGGAATGCTCGCGGGCAATCTCCACGCCGTCCGCCACGTGACGGATAATGTCGTGCGAACTCTGGCGGGGGCTCAGGCCGTCGTGGTAGCGGTGCCCCTCCGGCTTGTGCTTCAGGGATTCGTTTTCAATGAAGCAGTCGGGATTCTTCAGTTTGCCGATATCGTGGTACATCGCACCGGCACAGACCAGCAGCGGATTGGCACCGATGGCCCGCGCCGCCGCTTCCGCCATATTCATGACCTGGACGCTGTGATGGAAGGTGCCCGGAGCCTCGCGTTCCAGACGCCGCAGCAGCGAATTGGAAGAATCCACCAGGTCGCGCAGACGCGAATTCGAGACGAGGTTGAAAATCTTCTCGAAGAGATAGATCAGCGGATAGAACATCACGAGCGCCATCGACGAGAAGAAGAACTGGGTCATGACGCGCCAGAGCGTTCCCTCCACCAGGTCTGAAAGCCAGAAGCCCAGGAAGGACAGGGACAGGGCGGCAAAGGTGATCATCGCCGAGATGAACTGCTTCCACTTGCGGTTGTAATAGCGGAAACTGTAGAGCGATACCGCACCTGCGAAGAGGTAGATCACAAAAAGGATGACGCCGGAGCGCGCAAAGACCAGCAGCGGCAGCAGACAGACCATATAGACGGCGAAAATCAGTTTCTCCGAGAAGAAGGCCTGCAGGTAAAGTGCTGAAAGCACGAAGGGTACGGCGTAGATGTAGCGGGGATAATGCTGCTGTACGGCGAGGGTCAGGACCGCCGTCATCACGAAGACCAGCAGCAGGTAAAGGAAACGGCTGTCGGCAAAAACCGCGGGATTCGTGTAGTAAATCGCAAAGAAGAGGATCACCACCAGCAGGAGCGCGATCATCACATTGCCCATCCACTGCCAGGCGATGGGGCCGGAATAGGAGACATTGTTCTCGTATTCCACCTTGTAGGAATCCAGGATCTGCTCCATTTCTTCCGTCACCAGGTCGCCCGTCGAGATGATGACCTTTCCGGAATGGATGTATCCGGAGGTCGTAGGCACACCGGCGACGGCATCTTCGATGGCCTGCGCGGTGGTCTGTGCATCGAAGACAAGGTTCGGGACCATCTGCCAGGGATAATCGGCCGCCACCATCATCGAGTCCGCGGGGATGCGGGGCATCCGATCACAGACCGTGTCGAAGAGGGTGTTCGCCGCAGACCTGGGCGTAAAGAGTTCCGTCAGCGGCATCTTGTCCGCGTGGTTTCCGCGGCGGACCAGGATGACCTCGGGAGCGGCCCCCTTCAGGTAAGGAATATAGACATCATCGCCGAGTACGCCCCAGTCATAGATTTTCTGCGCTTCCTCCAGCAGGACGGACTGCAAGAGGGTATCGCCGGGAAAACGCAGGGCCTTCAACTCCCGCAGGCCGCGCTTCTGCGCGTCCTGGTCGACGGTAAAACAGGGAACGACCTGCTGCACCGCCTCTTCGCGGTCCTTCGCCAGTTGGTCGCTGGTCTTCAGGATGGGAAAATCGAAGGGAGCCTTCAGGGTCTCGTGAGTCCATACTGCCCCTTTGGCATACTGATAACTGAAGTTGGCGCTGCGTGGCATCACGAACACCAGCAGGGCAGCCGCCAGGGCCAGGGCGATAATGACTTTCAGTTTTTCTTTCATTTGAAAGGACTTCCCGCTTCACGGGCGATAAAACGATAGGTCATACGGTCGGTCAAGCGAGGGAAGAGCCGGTGGAAGAGCACCGTCAGGCGGCCAAGGGCCGTGAGGGTCACCTGGGAACGGCGATGCAGGACGGCCTTGTAGAGTTTTTCCGCACAGGCTTCCGCACTCATCAGTTTCCCCTCGTCGAGCGGAGTTTCTCCCTGCGGGGAGCCGTTGGCCGTCAGCGCGGCATTGCGCACGTTCGAAGCCGTATAGCCCGGGGCGAAGACCAGCACGTTCAGACCGTCTTTCAGATGTTCGATACGGATCGTGTCCAGAAAACCGCGGACCGCGTACTTGGAAGCGGAATAGCCCGTCCGGGCAGGCAGGGCCGAATAGCCGGCGATGGAGATCACTCCCACCAGCGAGCCCTTGCTCTCCAGCAGATACGGCAGCGCCGCCTTGCTGCAGTTCACGGTCCCCCAGAAGTTCACGTCCATCAGGGAATGCAGCACCTTCAGGTCCAGGTCCTTGAACATCGCCCGCATGGAAATGCCCGCGTTGTTGACCAGGACGTCGATGCGTCCCCAGCGCGCAATGGTCTGCGCCACGAGATTCCGGCAGTCCTCCTCCCGGGTCACGTCGCACTGCACGCAGAGCACGTGCTCAGGATCGGCCACGGTAGCGGCCAGTTCCTGCAGGCGATCCAGGCTGCGGGCCGCCATCACCACCTTGGAGCCTTTCGCCCCGAAGCAGCGGGCGGTCGCCAGACCGATTCCGGAACTGGCTCCGGTCACGATGACTACCTTGCCTTCCATCAATCGATCTTCATCGCGGCGATGTCCTCCCCGTCATATTCGCCGGCGTCGAGTTTGCGGCGGATTTCCTTGAAGGCATCCAGCGTGTATTTCACATCCTCCATCGTGTGCGCAGCCGTGCAGACGATGCGGAAAATAATCATACCCTTCGGGATGACGGGATAGATGACGATGGAGCAGAAAATCTTGAAGTTCTCGCGCAGGTCCTTGGCCATCTTCGTCGCCTGGGCGACGCCGCCCTTGATATGCACGGGCGTCACGCAGGCCTGGGCCTCGCCGATGTCGAAACCTTCGGCGCGGAAACCGTCCTGGATGGCGTGGGTGATCTGCCAGCACTTGGCGCGCAGGGCATCCCCTTCCGGAGAATCGATGATCTGCATACGCTTGATATTGCCCATCACGAGCGGCATCGGAAGGCTCTTCGCATACATCTGCGAGCGCATATTGAAGCGCAGGTAGTTGATGATGGAGTGAGGGCCGGCGACAAATCCGCCGATGGAAGCCATACTCTTCGCGAAGGCGCCGATGTAGAGGTCGATGCCGTCCATCACGCCGAAGTGCTCCGAAGTACCGCGACCGTGCTCACCCAGCAGGCCGAAGCCGTGGGCGTCGTCGATCATGATGCGGAACTTGTACTTGGACTTGAGCGCGACGATCTCGTCCAGCTTGCCCAGGGCGCCGGTCATGCCGTAAACGCCTTCGGTGATGAGCAGCACGCCGCCTCCGTTGGCTTCCGCCTCGGCACAGGCCTTGGCGAGGATCTTGTCGCAATCCTCCATATTGTTGTGGCGGTATTTGTACTTGCTGCCGATGTGCAGCCGGATACCGTCCAGCAGACAGGCGTGGCACTCCGCGTCATAGACGATCACGTCGTGACGGGAGGTCAGCGCGTCGATGGTGGAGACGATGCCCTGATAACCGAAGTTGTAGAGGAAGGCATCCTCCTTCTTCTCGAAATCGGCGAACATCTTCTCCAGCTGCTCGTGATAACGGGTATGGCCGCTCATCATGCGGGCGCCCATCGGATAGGCAAGACCCCACTGCGCAGCCGCCTCGGCATCCGCCTTGCGGACTTCCGGGTGATTCGCCAGACCGAGATAGTTGTTCAGGCTCCAGTTCAGGACGGGCGTCCCGTTGAAGGTCATGTGCGGGCCCAGTTCCCCTTCCAGACGGGGATACATGTAGTAACCGAAACCCTGCTCGAAATACTGTCCGATAGGACCGCCGCTGTCGCGCGTAATCCTGTCAAAAATATCCAACATCATAGTTTAAGCATCGATATTAGCGTAATGTGCATTCTCTTCGATAAACTGGCGCCGGGGCGGTACGTCGTCTCCCATCAGCATGGAGAAGGTACGCTCGGCCTGCGCCGCATTTTCAATGGTGATCTGGCGGAGGCGCCGGCGGGCGGGATCCATCGTCGTCTCCCACAACTGCTCCTCGCTCATCTCACCCAGACCCTTGTAGCGCTGGATGGTATAGCCCTTGTCGGAACCCTTGCCCAGTTTGAGGGCGGCTTCCTCGCGCTGTTCCTCGGTCCAGCAGTAGATCTCTTCCTTGCCTTTCTTGACCAGGTAGAGCGGCGGGGTTGCGAGATACACATAGCCGTTCTTGATCAGGTCGAACATATAGCGGAAGAAGAAGGTCAGGATCAGGCAGGCGATGTGGCTGCCGTCCACGTCGGCATCGGTCATGATGACCACCTTGTGATAGCGCAGGCGGCTCAGGTCCATGTGCTTCTCGCCGGTCTCGTCCTCCTGCGCCACGCGGACGCCGAGGGCGGTATAGATGTTCTGGATCTCCTGGCTGTCGAAGGCGCGGCCGTCCGCCGCCTTCTCGACGTTCAGAATCTTACCGCGGAGCGGCAGGATCGCCTGGATACGACGGTCGCGGCCCTGCTTGGCCGTACCGCCTGCGGAATCACCCTCCACGAGGAAGATTTCGCACTTCTCAGGATCGTTCTCGGAGCAGTCGGCCAGTTTGCCGGGCATACCGGCGCCGGTCATCACGGTCTTGCGCTGGACCATCTCCCGTGCCTTGCGCGCCGCGGCACGCGCCGTAGCGGCGAGCACGATCTTCTCGATGATGAGTTTGGCCTCCTTGGGGTGTTCCTCCAGATAGGCGTCCATCGCCGCGGCCGTAGCCTGGGAGACGGCGGAGGTAACCTCCGTATTGCCGAGTTTGGTCTTGGTCTGGCCTTCGAACTGCGGCTCGCTCACCTTCACGGAGATGACGGCGGTCAGTCCCTCGCGGAAATCCTCGGGGGCCAGGTCCACCTTGGCCTTCTCCAGCAGTTTGTTGCGGTCCGCATAGTTCTTCAGCGAACGCGAAAGGCCCATCTTGAAGCCCTGCAGGTGGGTACCGCCTTCTATCGTATTGATATTATTGACGTAGGAGTAGATTTTCTCCGTGTAGCCCGTGTTGTACTGAAGGGCGATGTCGATGGGGATGATTTTTTCCGAATCGATGCAGACGGCGTCCGGAATGAGTTTCTGCGCACCGGCGTCCAGGTAGGTGATGAATTCCTTGAGGCCTTCTTCGGAGAAAAAGACATCGGAACGGAAGACCTGCTTGCCCGTGGGCTTGGAATCGCCGTTCTCATCCGTCTTGTATTCATCCACGACTTCGCGCTCGTCGGTCAGCGTGATGCGGATGCCCTTGTTGAGGAAGGACAGTTCGCGCAGGCGCGCGGCCAGCGTATCGTATTTATAGACGATGGTCTGCGTAAAAATGGTGGCGTCCGGATGGAAGGTGATGATCGTACCGGTATCGTCGCATTTCCCGATCACCTCCACCGCCGTAATGGGCTTGCCCTTCGAATAGCGCTGCACGAAGATCTGTCCCTCGCGGTGCACCTCGGCTTCCAGCAGGTCGGAAAGGGCGTTCACGCAGGAGACGCCGACACCGTGCAGACCACCGGAGACCTTGTAACTGTTCTTGCTGAACTTACCGCCGGCGTGGAGCACGGTCAACACGACCTCGAGGGCCGAGCGGTGCTCCTTGGGATGCATGCCCGTCGGGATGCCTCGGCCGTTGTCCCGGACACGGATGGAGTTGTCGGGGAGGATGGTGACGTCGATGGTGTCGCAGAATCCGCCCATCGCCTCGTCGATACTGTTGTCGACGACCTCATACACCAGATGGTGAAGGCCGCGCTCGGAGATGTCGCCGATGTACATCGACGGGCGCTTGCGCACCGCCTCCAGGCCTTCCAATACCTGAATACTACCTGCGGAATACTGCTCTTCCGCCAATTTCATTTCTTCCTTTTCAATCATATAAAAATCATATTTTTCGCTTCTCGCTATTGCATCAGATCTCCTCTGCTCCCTGTCGCTTCGCGACCCTGTCCGGGTAAATGGTCGCAGAGGACAACCTGCTGCAATCTAACGCGATTCGCGAAAATATTTGGTAACAGAGAAACATCGCTTAAAGAATCAAAGTTAAACCAAGGGTGAAACTGCGACCGTTTTCAACGAAATACGGGGAGTATTTGCGCAAATTGCTGCCGAGCAGGTTACCGGCCTGGAAACGCAGGCCCCAGGCGGGCGTCAGCCGGTATTCGAGCATCAGACCGAGATCCAGCCAGCCGGGGACTTTGACATCGACCGGGGCATAGAAGCCCTCCAGCTTCGTTGCGCGGGAAGTTTCACCCTCGAGCCAGAGGCCGGCGTAGACGCGCTTGCGGTAGTTGTAAACCGCCCGCAGGCTGCCGCTCAGCATCGGCGGGGCCAGCGCTTCCGTGCTGACCTTCTCCGCCAGTTGCCGGTAATCCAGACCGGCATCGACATCCAGCCATTCGGAATCCCAGTTCAGTTTCAGGGAGACATAACCCTCCCCTGCCGTCGTATAGACGATGCCCGGGACGGCGCCGACATACCAGTCCATCGCGGATGCAAAGGGACGGTGCACGTAGCGGGCATAACCGCCGCGCAGGGAATAGTGGAAGTGCCTGCCGATACCGCCCTGCAGACCGCCATAGGCATCGATGGTCTTTGCCGTGCACTCAGGCAGTCCCCAGTCGAGATTGTAGTGCGGATCCCAGCGCTTGTAGTCGATATAGCGCGGGGCCTCGTGACCGCCGTCCGCACCGACATACAGCCGCATGACCGCGGACGGGATATTGAAGGCCGCCTCGCAGGAAGGGAAAACCCGGAAATTGCCGGAATCCTTCAGATGGTTGATGGCGTAACCCAGTCGCAGACCCACCCGGAAATCCCAGTTTCCGTAGTAGAACATCCCGTAAGGCGTGATGTCAAAGAGCATCCGGGCGTTCCCGGCGCTTCCGGCATAGAACTCCATATCGGCCAGCATATCCACATAGAGGAAATACTTGCGCCGGAACTGGGTGGTAAAACTGCCGGTAGCCTTCACGGAATTCACGTGCAGGTACTGGTCGGGGGCTATATTGTCATATCCGTAGCGGTAGTCCAGGCCCGCCTTCCAGGGGAACTTCAGGTCTTCGTGGCCTTCGAGGGAAAGCACGGTCCCGGCGGAATGGAAGCCACTCCCGGTCTCCGCGAAGATTCCGTCATAGCCGGCCTTCGCGTTGAAATCCATCTTCTTGAAACGGACGGTGGCCGAAGCGCCGATGGACTCCGAAAAGACGTAGCCCGTACGGTCGGAGCCGGAGGGCAGCAGATCCCGGCCCAGATTCAGCCATTTTCCGTAATAACCGTCAAAGTCATTGTATACATTGACGCTGAAGCGGGAACTGTCCACAGGTGTCCAAAGCGCGTGCAGCGAAGGATGCAGGGTCCAGCCGGCATCGGCGCGCAGGTAGAGCCGCTTGCCGTCCAGGGCGGAAGGAAGCGGTTGCAACTTCACCAGATAGGGCTTGAATTCGTAGGCTCCCTTGTACGGGGTCTCGAAGGTACTGTAATCGAAACGCCAGTCGAAACGCGTCACGGAATCGGGCACCGCCAGCGGGAGTTCCGCCTTGAGCATCGTTCCCTCTGAGGAGACATAGGCATTGGTGACCTCCACCTTCTGGTCGAGGTTCTGCGCGAACGCCCCGGTAAAGGCGAAGAGCAACAGGAATGCAAGACAGGTTCTTTTCATTTCGCTTTCCTCCTATAATGCAGCCAGTTTGCGCTTTACCATCTCCCGGAGTCCGTCTTCAGGGCCGGACTCATACCCTTCCAGGATACTTTCATAGATCGCCTTGGCGAAATCGCTCTTTCCCTGGGCGACGAAAGTATCTCCCAGGACGATATAGGCACGCGCCAGCCAGTAACTCTGGTCGGGCGCCTGTTCGGCAAAGGCATAGACCTCGTCGGCGATGCCGTCGAAGCGGCCGCTGTCGTAGCGGTCCTGAATCAGCAGGTACTTCGCTTCGGCACCCTGCACGGTCGCCGGTTCCTTGGCCAGTTGGGCCAGCAGCGCAAAGGCTTCGGAACGGTTTTCGAGGGCCAGCAGGGACTTGGCCTTGATATAGTTCAGTTCGCGGACGCCAGCCGCATCGGCCTTTCCGGCATCCAGCGCCAGCTGCGCATCCGCCACCGCCGCAGTCCAGTTGCGGGCCTTGTAGGCGGAGCGGGCAAGCCCGAGTTGCGCGAGGGTCTTGTTGCTTTCGAAGCGGGAGAGGCGCAGCAGGTCGGCATAGACCGCGTAAGCCTCGTCATAGCGTTCCATCGCAAAGAGCAGCGCGGCATAATTGACGCGGGCATTTTCCGCGAAGGAAGCATCGGGGGCGAGGGCAAGCGCCTTCGCATAGGAGTCGCAGGCATCTTCGCCCAGATTCAGCTGACGGCGGCTTTCGGCGATGTAGAAGTGCGCGAGCGCAACCTGCGCGGCATCCTTCCATTCGTCGATATATTTCTGGAAGAGCACGATGGCCTGGGGATAATTCCCGTTCAGGAACACCTGCTCCGCCGTATTGAAGTACATCTGCGCCCTGTCCACCTCCTGTGCGGCTGTCTTTTCCTGTTCCACGAAAGCGAGGTATTTTTCGGGTTCCTTGCGCGCACGGTAGATGGATTCGACCGCCATCAGCGCGCTTTCGGAATATTCCGTGCCCGGATAGGCGCGCACCACGGCGCGGTAATGCTCAATGGCCTTCAGGTCGTCGCCGGCATTGCGGCAGGCCATGCCGAGCCCGAGCCGCCCCTTCGCCACGAAGGAACTGTCGCGGGTCTGCGCGCAGAGTTTTTCAAAGGCACGCTGCGCTTCCGGATAGCGGCCCAAATCGCTCCAGGTGGACGCCAGTTCATAGAGCGCCTCGCTGTAGAGCGGAGCATCGGCGGAAGCGGAAAGCACCGGGGAAAGCGCCGTGGCCTTCTGGGCTTTCTCACCCAGCAGCCCGTAGGCAAGGCCCTGACGATAATAAGGATAGATCTTGTCGGAGGCGCCGTAGTCGTCCCGGACCCTCTGGTAAGACTTGACCGCCGCCTTGTAGTCCTTGCGCGCGAAGTCGCAGTCCGCCCGCTTGGTCAGGGCGTCCTCGCGGTAATCGGCCTTGCGGTCGGAAGCATATTCTTCCAGCCATTTGGCCGCTGTGGACCAGTCCTTCTGCTGCAGGTAGCAGTAGGCAATGTCGTAGGGCAGTTTCCTTCCCTCCCCGCTGCCGGCCAGCGCCGAACTGTTGTAGAGTTCCGTGAAGAGACCGCGGGCCGCCGCATAATCGCCGCCGTGATAGAGCGATTCCGCCATCCAATAGCGGGAGAGCTGCCCCAGACGGTCGTTCTTGGGCAGGTAGTAGGAAGCCGCCTTGTAATAGGAAGCCGCCTGCCGCCAGGAACCGCTGCCCGCCAACTGGGTTGCCCGCAGATAATTGGCCTTGATGTAGTTGCGCCGCATCTCGGGGCTCAGTTCGTCGATATTGTCATAGGCGCGGATGGCGCCTTCGTAATCCTTTTCAATCAGCGCGGAAAGCGCCATATAGGAGTAGATCTGCTCTCCGCGGACGGCGCTGCCGTATTCCTTGATATAACTGCTGAAGCCCTCGGGGCTCTTGTTGAGGTCGAAGGAGAGTTTGGCGTAGTTGAACCAGGCGTCTTCCCGGATGTCCGGGCGCCAGGCAGGCTGAGCGGCCGCCTTGTAGTGCTCCAGCGCCTCCACGTTGTTGCGCAGGGCCACGCAGGCCGCCGCCATATTGTATTCGGCAATCTGTCCCAGGGAATCCGTGCGCTCGGTCATATTCTTGTAGTTCTCCAGCGCACCCTTGTAGTCGTGCGAAGCAAAGAGGACGGAACCCGCATAGAACCAGTCCGAACGGGTCATGTCGGTCGAACTGCGGATGTATTCGTCGAAATAGCCGCGGGCCGCGCTGTCCTCGCCCAGCACCAGCATCGACTCGGAGAGCATACGCGCCAGGTGGGCACGGCGTTCGCCGGAAGCGGCAGCGTACATCGCCGGACCTTCCTGGGCGACATAGGCATAATTGCCGTCGAGGAATTCGCATTCCAGGACATAATAGGAAGCCAGCGCGCCGAAGCGGCCGTCGCCGGATACTTTCTGGAACCACTGCTTCGCCGTGGCGATATCTTCCCCGGCATAGGCCATCATGCCACGGACAAAGCGGGCCTCGGCGGTATAGGCGGACACGCCGCGCTGTTCCAGGGCATCGAAGCTGCGCAGGGCGGCGGGATAGTCGCCGAGCGCATAGGCGCAATAGCCCTGCTTAAAGAGCAGTTCGGGAATATCGGCATCGATAAGGTCCTTCTCCTTGACCCGGCCCAACTCGTTGCCGGCCTGAGCATATTCGCCCTGATCGAAAAGGACCAGCGCATGACGGAAACTGATTTCGGAATCAAAGGCCGATGCGGGATAGTCCCGGCGGAAATCAAAGAGCAGCGACGGATAATCCGAAGCCTGGGAGCGAATGGCGCAAAGCAGGGCATAAGCCCGCGTCCTGGGACTGCTTGGTGCCTGCTCGAAGAGCGTCCTCGCCTGCGAATACAAGCCCTGGCGATACAAATTCAACGCTTCCCGCTCTCCCTTCAGGGGACCCGCCCCCGCAGACAGGGTGCAGAGCAGGAAAAACAGCGAAAGAATCGTGGTTCGGATACGCATTTTCAAATGATTTTCAAATCTTACAAATTTACGAAATCCTTTTCAATCTATCAAGCCTTATTTCCGGCTTTTTCGCGGCACCAGGCCGCGAGAGCGCAGTTTTCACAGTGGGGCTTCCGGGCCGTGCAGACATACCTGCCGTGAAGGATGAGCCAGTGGTGGGCGGTCGGCCGGAGTTCGGCGGGAATATGACTTTCCAGATCGCGCTCCACGGCCTCGGGCGTGCGCCCGCGGGAGAGTCCCAGCCGCCGCGACACGCGGAACACGTGGGTATCCACCGCAATGACCGGCTCCCCGTGCACGATGGAGGCGACGACATTGGCCGTCTTGCGGCCCACACCGGGCAGGCGCATCAGTTCCTCCACCGTTTCAGGCACTTCGCCGCCGTATTGTTCCATAGACATCCTGGCCATCTCCACCAGGTGGGCGGCCTTGCTGTTCGGATAGGAAATACTGCGGATGGCTTCGCGGACCTCCTCCACGTCGGCGGCAGCCAGATGCTGCATATCCGGATAAAGGCGGAACAGGTCCGGGGTAGTCAGGTTCACCCGCTTGTCCGTGCACTGCGCGGAAAGCATCACCGCCACGAGCAGTTCATAAGGATTGCGGAAGACCAGTTCGGACTGCGGAGCGGGTACGTTCCGGATGAAATAGTCCAGGATGGCGGCGTAACGCTCAGAAATCTTCATCTCCGATACGCATCAGATCTCCGCCGCCCAGTTCCGTACAACGCTCCCCCGCGCAGACGAAGACCCTGCCGGGATAGCGCTGCACGATGGACTTGTTATGGGTCACCATGACGATGGCGGTATTGTTCTCGATATTGATGCGGCGAAGCAGCTGCAGGATACCCTCCGCGGTCTCCTCGTCGAGGTTGCCGGTCGGTTCATCGGCAATCAGCAGGTCCGGCGAGTTGAGCAGGGCACGCGCGATGGCGATACGCTGCTGCTCCCCGCCCGAAAGCTGGTGCGGCATACGATGCGCCTTGGTCTCCATCCCCACGCCCTTGAGCACCTCGGTGATGCGGCGCTCGATGCGTGCGGAATCCCGCCAGCCCGTCGCCCGCAGCACGAAGGAGAGATTGTCCTTCACCGTGCGGTCCATCAGCAACTGGAAGTCCTGGAACACCACGCCCACCTTGCGGCGCAGATAGGGGATGTCGCGCTTGCGCAACTTTTGCAGCGCATAGCCGCAGACCTCGGCCGTGCCGGCGTCCAGGGCATTCTCCGCAATCATCGTCCGGATAATCGAGGTTTTTCCCGTACCGACGCGACCGACGACATAGACCAGTTCGCCCGGCAGGATGGTCATTTCCAGCCCGTACACGACCGGCATTTCGCCGTTCAGGATGGTGGCGTCGCGAAATACGACAAGCGGTTTACGTTCCACTAGGCAGCGAACTGGGCTTTAAGCGCGGCAATCTTGGCGTCGGCATCATCGCCGCAGGCGCTGAAGTAGAACTTGATCTTGGGCTCCGTACCGGAGGGACGCACGGACACGACATCGCCCGCCGCATCGAAGAACTGCAGCACGTTGGACTTGGGCTGTCCGGTCTTTTCCGGCTCGAGATAGTCGATAACCTTCGTGACGGCGGAGCCGCAGAGGCTGGCCGGCGGATTGGAGCGAAGGTCGGCCATGATGGCCTGGATTTCCTGCGCACCGCTGATGCCTTTGCGCACGAGCGACACGAGCCCTTCCTTGCGATAGCCGAATTCGGCATAGATTTTCTGCATCAGCTGCCAGAGCGTCAGGCCCTGATCGGCGGCCCAGGCCGCGCATTCGGCAATCATCATGCAACTGACCTGCGCATCCTTGTCCCGGACGAATTCGCCGATGTTGAAACCGTAACTTTCCTCACCGCCGCAGATGAACTTGCCCTTGCCTTCGAGGCGCTTCACCACCTCGGCGATGTATTTGAAGCCCGTCAGCACATTATAGACGGGGACGTCGAAACGCTTGCAGATGTCCGTGATCAGTTCGGTGGTGACGATGGTCTTGACGACGTAGCCGCCCTTGCCGAGTTTTCCGAGGTCGGACCAACGGTTGAGCGCATAGTAGGTCAGCATCGAAGCGGTCTGGTTGCCGTTCATCAGCACCATCTTCCCATTGTCGTCGCGTACGGCGATACCCATACGGTCGGCATCGGGATCGGTCGCCAGCACCAGGTCGGCGCCGGTCTCTTCCGCCTTGGCGATGGCCAGTTCCAGCGCAGCCGGCTCCTCCGGATTGGGAGAGACCACCGTCGGGAAGTCCCCGTCGCTGATATCCTGCTCCGGCACGTGGATGACGTGCTCGAAGCCGAGCCGGTTCAGGATTTCCGGCACGAGCCGCACGCCGCAGCCGTGCAGGGGCGTATAGACGATCTTCAGGTCCTTGTGCCGCGCGACGCTTTCCGGGCTGAGGGAAAGGGACAGCAGGTCGGAAAGATAGTTGTCGTCCATCTCCTTGCCCAGGGTACGCATCTCGCCGCAACGCAGGTCCGCCTTGAACTTCACCTGGGAAGGCTCCGTAATCTTGGCCACTTCCGCGACGATCTCCTTATCTACGGGAGAGGTGACCTGACCGCCGTCCGACCAGGAGACCTTGTAGCCGTTGTACTCCTTGGGATTGTGGGAGGCCGTAATCATGATACCGACCACGGCGCCCGTCTTGCGGATGGCATAACTCATTTCCGGCGTAGGGCGGATATTGTCGAAAATATCCACGTCGATGCCGTTCGCGCACATCACGTCTGCGGCGATGCGGGCGAATTCCTTGCTGTTGTTGCGGCTGTCGTACGAAATCACCACGGAAAGCTTCTCCCCTTCCACGTGGCCGAGGATGTAGTTGGCCAGCCCCTGGGTGGCCATACCTACCGTGTATTTGTTCATACGGTTGGTGCCCACGCCCATAATGCCGCGCAGGCCACCGGTGCCGAATTCCAGGTTCTTATAGAAGGCATCCTCGAAACCGGCCGGATCTTCCGAACGGAGGGCGAGGATCTGCATCTTGGTGTGCTGGTCGAAATCGCCGTCGAGCCAGCTTTGTGCGGTTTTTTCGTACTCTTTCATAATTCAGTTTTTAATTCTCAAAAATAAGAATTTTTATTGAATTTCCCAAGGAAAATTTTTAATCTTGCAAGCGTTATGAAAAAGGGCTTTGCAGCGATACTGGAGAAGGAGGCGGAACGCCTGTCCAAGAAGGCGTCAGCCAAGTTGCCGACGCTGGGCGGCCGCCTGGAAATCCCCTCCTCGCTGGCCCTGGAGCAGTGTTCTTCGGAATTGACCGCCGCCTACAAGGCCGAGTTTGCGTTGCGATTCTGCGGCGGCACGGCCATCGCCGATCTGACGGGCGGCCTGGGCATCGACTGCCTGGCTTTCGCGAAGCGCTTCGGCCGCGTCCTTTACAATGAGATGAATCCCGCTTTGGGCGAGGCCGCCGCGCGGAATTTTGCCGCCCTCGGAGCCGAAAACATCCGCTGCTGCGCGTTTGAAATCCAAAGCGGCCCGGCGCCCTGGAAGGAAGCCGTCGCCGCCTTTGCCCCGGACCTGCTATACCTCGACCCTGCGCGCCGGAGCGCCTCGGGCTCCAAAGTCTTCCGCCTGCAGGATTGCAGCCCCGACATCGCCGCGCTGCTGCCGGAATTGGAAGAACTTTGCCCCCGCATACTGCTCAAACTGTCCCCGATGGCGGATATCAGCGCCCTGCTCGCCTGGGCGGAAGGGCGCGTGCAGGAGCTGCATATCGTGGAAAAGGATGGAGAGTGCAAGGAACTGCTGTTGCTGCTGGATGCCTCCCGGCGCACGGATGAGCCCCTGATCCGGGTCGTCGTGCCGGAGACGGGGGCCGCTTTCGACTTCCGCCCTTCCGAAGAACGGAGCGCTGTCCTGCACTTGGCTGCTGACGTTTTTCCTTTCCTTTTCGAGCCCGGTCCGGCACTGATGAAAGCCGGTGCCTTCAGGCTCCTTTGCCAGCGCTATCCGCTGACGGCGCTCTCCCCTTCCGTGCATCTGTATGCTTCCGACGAGGTCATCGGCGCGCTGTCCGCGCTCGGAAAATGGTATGCCGTGACGGAGGTGCTGCCTTTCGGGAAAGAGGGATTCAAGGCCGTCGGGACGCGATTCCCGCAGGCCGAAGTATCGGCGCGGGGCCTTCCGATGCGCTCGGAGGAATTACGCCGGCGCTGCGGCTGCACCGGGGGCGGGAAAGAGCACCTCTTCGGTGTTCAGACACCGTTAGGAAAGAAGTTAATTATTTGCGAAGCACCGAAATAAGCCCCCGGACCATACGGTCCAGCCCTTCGGAAAGGAGCGCCCGCGAGGTCGCCATATTCACCCGGATAAAGCCCTCGACCCCATACATCTCACCCGCGTTGATCCAGACCTTCTCCCGCTTCAGCAATTCCTTCTCGATATCCTCGGAACGCATTCCGAGTACACGGCAGTCAATCCAGGCAAGGTAGGTCGCTTCCAGTTCGAACACGGGGAAGGCGGGGGCCTTCTCGGCCATTTTCTCCTTGAGCATCAGGTAATTGTCCTGGAAGTAGGCATTCAGTTCCTCCAGCCAGGCAGCGCCTTCGTCGGAATAGGCGGCCATACCGGCGACCGGGGCGAAGGGGTTGACGTCGCAAATCTCGTTGATGTTGATGGCGCGGTTGACTTTCCGGCGCCATTCGGGGTTGTCGGACCAGACGCCCGCCATCTGCAAGCCTGCGATATTGAAGGACTTACTGGGCGAGAAGAGGGTGATGCAGTTCGAGGGGTCCACGGTGGCCATCGGGACATAATGCCGCCCCGGGCGGACGATTTCGCAGTGGATCTCGTCGCTGATGACCAGCAGGGAACGGCGTCGTGCTATCTCCGCCACTTTTTCCAGGTCTTCCCGGCTCCAGATCCTGCCCGCCGGGTTGTGGGGGTTGCAGAGCAGCAGGATTTTCGCCCGGGAGTCCGCACAGCC
>JAEEJZ010000036.1 GCA_016282145.1 Bacteroidales bacterium
ACCCGCTCCTGCTCTTTGGTAAGACGCACCCGGGAAACATTCTCGTGCCCTTCCGCATCATCGATGGGGTCTTCCTTCACAAACAGGCCCTTCACCCAGTCCATCGCCACATGCGGAAAACCAAAAATCACCCCCCACCAGGGAGCCTTGGTATAATTGAGCATATAGTCGTACAGATCCGTATGCACCAGGGAATCCCTTGTCTGCACAGTAACAGGCATATCGAAGAGATCGATCATGAAGTTCTGGGACTTGATGATCTCCGGATAGAGGTCAGGATGCATGGCATCCGTCATAGCCAGCGTATTCATATTGAAGCCGGCAAGACTGGCAAGGGAACTCAGGCCGGAGGAGCTGCCACGCGTCACCAGTTCCGGCGCAACGATGGCACTGGACACAAACTCTTTAGGCTTGCTGAAGCCGATCATGATGCCGAACAGGGAGCCGATGAAAGCCCAGAGCAGAATCTTCTTCCAGTTGCCCAGAAGCAAGTGGAAATACTTCCCAAAATCTATGCTCTCCTGCTGAGAATCAGCGGAAGTCCGGGCGCCATTCTCGAAAATATCGTCGTCAAAATACTTACCTGCCATAATGCAAAAGTTAGTTCTTCTTAAACAAATTGACAACGGTTGCAATCATTGTGGAAATAGAAGCGGCGGCAGTACCGATACCCAGCCACTCTCCCGTGGTCAGTTTATTGTGTTCAGGACGATTCGGCACGACGATTTCTGCACCGGCATCCAACTTCGCCCCCAATCCGACAGACACCGTACCGTTCATGTGCACGACGTAAGTTTTCAGGCGCTTGGCATGAGTGGAGAAGCCACCTGCCTGCTTCACGTAATAGCGCACCGGCTTGCCCTTGATGTACTGGACGGTATTCGGGTAGAGCACCTCACCCTGGATACGGACCGTGGAAGTATACTCCGGGACGATGATTTCATCACCGTCGCGAAGGATCATGTCATATTCCGAACCCGGGTTCGCCAGCGCCTTATCCAACTCCAGACCTACGCTATAGAGTTCCGAGACCATGATTTTCTTCGTATTGATGGAATCCCTGCCCGTATTCTGGTTGATAATGCGGGACATCGTCATCCGCACATTGCGCTCATACTGGCTGATCTTGCGCTTGAGCATGGCCCCGTGCACATCGCCCATATTGGTCGGGCCGCCGGCCCTGCGGATCAGGTCGCTGAGGCGTTCTTCCGTACTTTCCAGGGCATACTGTCCCGGGAAGTTGACGGCGCCGGAAACCGTGATGATTTTCTGTTCTACGAAGGTCGGGCTCTTGCGCACCGCCACGACGTCAAAGGGCTCCAGTTCGAATTTCGGATCACCGTCAATCATCAGGCCATCCTCGATGGCAAAGGTAAAGATGAGGGCGAGGGTGTCGCTGGCTTCCTTGCTGGAAGCATTCTGGATACGGCGGGATACGTCCACCTTCACGGAAGAAGCACCCTCGGTAAGACCGCCGGCCAGCAGGATCAGGTCCTCGACCGTCGTATGTTCCGCATACTGGTATTTGCCAGGGTTGAGGACATAACCGGTAATCGAGAAATCTCCCTTGGGATAAACTTCGTTTACATTGGAAATCACCAGCACGTCATTGCGCCTGAGGGCGATATCCTGCGCCGTTCCGTCCATCACCGCACCGATGGGAACAGCGATGAGTTCCAGGGAGCGGTCCGGCTTCTCGCGGATGATCTGTGCGCGGTTGCGGAACGCATCCGGAAGCAAGCCGCCGGCGTGGGCGACCAACTGACGGACCGTAGCGATGTCTCCACCCAACTCGAGACGGCCGGGGCGATAGACGGAGCCCTGGACTTCCACCATATTCTCGAACAGTTCCGTCGCATTGACATCCACATAGGTGGAATCACTGTCCATAATGGGGAAAGAGGCCAGTTTATCTGCGGGAACGGTATAGGCCTTGCGGCGTGAACCTTCCCGACGGAACACATTCACGGAACCGGAATGCGCATCTCCGGTAAAGCCCCCGGCATAGCGCACCAGATCAGCCACCGTTTCCTCCGGTTTGAGTTCATAGAACATCGGACGTTTCACACCACCGTCAATACTGGCCAGCCCCAGATAGGCCGGGACCAGGATGATATCCCCTTCCCGGAGCGGCACGTTCACATTGGGATTGGTACCGAAGAGGATGGAATAGAGATCGACGGAGGCGACTTCATTCCCGCCCCGCATCACTTTCACGTCACGCATGGAACCGACCGCCGTGATTCCGCCCGCCTTGTACAGGGCATTGAGCACCGTGGTAAACGCGGAAAGCCGGTAGGTTCCGGGGATATTTACCTCTCCCAGCACACTGATCTGGATGGTACGCACCTCAGAAAGGGTAAGGCTCATCCAGGCACTGGGTCGGGAACCCCGCAACCCGGCAAAGTATTTGGACAGTTGGGCGCGGACCTTGGTAGATGCGTCCTTGATGGAAAGTCCGCTTACGCTGATGGAGCCCACCTGGGGTATACTGACCTTACCTTCCGCCGTTACGGTCAGGCTGTACGAAGCCTCGCTCTCTCCCCAGATTTCCACCAGAAGGACATCCCCGGGGCCAAGGATATAATCTTCCGGCGTGGCGGCATTCTCATTGGGCTCGAAAGAAAGTTGGCTGGCGCTGTTCAGGAAATTCTGTCCGTAGATAATCTTGCTTCCGTTCGGATAACGGATTTTAGAAGCAGGAATCGTATCCCTCTTTCCCTCAAAGGTTTCCAGCGAGGGGACGACACCGGGCGCCGTGGGCAGCACTTCCTTGCGGGAAGACGCACTCCTGCGCTGTGCTGCGCGGTTGGTTGCCGTGGAAGAGGAGGAAGCCGTCTCCAGCCTGTTGGAAGAAGTCGTGATACCCATCGCGTTCACCCTGCCCTCGCGGTAATTCTTCATCAACCGCTGGAGTTGCTGGGTAGAAACGCCCTTGGAAAGGAGTTCGGTGCCTATCTGGGACTCGGTCTTACCGGCCGCGACACCCTCCATGATGTACTTGACAATCGCCGAATCGCTCATCTGCGCGTACGCGAGAGGAGCCACTGCAAAAAGCAGCAGGACAGCGAAAAAGCGGATAAAAGATTTGCGCATATTCGTTACTGTGCACTATAGCACACAAACATACGCAAAAAATTGCTTTAAAGCAAGAGCCGCACCCGTTCGTGGACTTTTGCGGAAATGCGTCCCGCCATCAGTTTTTCAAAGCCGGAAAGTTGATGCAGGTCAGTACCGCAGAGGGTATACATGCCGTTTTCGAGCAGCCACTCGGCCCTGCTGCGTGCCGAAGAGCCATAGAAGCCCAGCAGCGAGGGCACATTGAGCTGAAACACCACCTCCTCTTTGCGCAGGCTTTGGTAGTCTTCGTGGCTCATATAGCGATATCGCTCAGGATGCGCCAGCACCGGTTCCCAACCCGCCCTGCGGATTTCGCGCAGCAGTTCCCGGAATCTGAGCGGCGCACTGTAGTATGAGGTTTCCACGAGCAGGCGTCCCTTGTCATAGGGCAGAAGGTCACCCGCCTCCAGGCGCTCCTGAAAGAGACTGTCCAGCATGTTCTCGGCAGCCAGATGCAACTCCACCGGGCCCTGATAGGCCTCCTTCAACTGGGCGAAGCGCGCCCGCAGGCCTTCCGTCGTATTGGGAATATCCTCCATGATGTGCGGCGTCAGCCAGACTTCCTTCACCCCTGCCTGTTCATAGCGGGAAAGGACTTCCAGGCTGTCTTCCATCGTACGGAAACCGTCATCCACACCGGGCAGGATGTGGCAGTGCCAGTCGGTAAAACCCGCCAGCAGTTCCGCCACCGGACGGGAACGGAGAGAGGAGAACCAGCCCATCAGTGACGGAAGTTTTTAAGCCGGGCGGCCAACGAACCGTCCATCGCCGATTTCATCATCCTCCGCGTGCCCTCGAACTGCTTCAGCAGTTTGTTCACGTCGGCAAGGCTCGTTCCCGAACCCGCGGCGATGCGCCGCCTGCGGCTGCCGTTGATGGCCTCCGGGTGGGTCTTCTCATAAGGGGTCATCGACAGGATGATGGCCTCCGTGGATTTGAAAGCATCGTCCGGAATATCCACATCCTTCATCGCCTTGTCCATACCGGGAAGCATACCCGCCAGGTCCTTGATGTTACCCATCTTCTTGACCTGCTGGATCTGCTCGTAAAAATCCGCCAGGGTAAACTGATTACGGGCCAGTTTCTTATGTAATTCCCGGGCCTGTTTCTCATCAAACTGCTCCTGGGCCTTCTCTACGAGGGAGACCACATCGCCCATACCGAGGATACGGTCCGCCACGCGGGAAGGATGGAAGATGTCCAGCGCCTCCATCTTCTCGCCGGCACTGACGAACTTGATGGGCTTGCCGGTAACGGCCTTGACGGAAAGGGCGGCACCGCCGCGGGTATCGCCGTCCATCTTGGTCAGCACGACCCCGTCGTAATCGATGGCCTCGTTGAACGCCTTGGCGGAAAGCACCGCGTCCTGACCGGTCATCGCGTCCACCACGAACAGCGACTCCGTAGGGTTCAGCGCATCGTGCAGTTCCCGGATCTCGTCCATCAGTTCCTGATCGACGGTCAGGCGGCCGGCCGTATCGACGATCAGCACGCTGTAACCTTCAGCCCTGGCTGCGGCAACGGCTGCCTGCGCCACCTTCACCGGGTTGCTCTCCCCTTCCTGGCTGAAGACGGGCACACCCACCTGGGTCCCGAGCGTTTTCAACTGCTCGATGGCCGCCGGCCGGAAGGTATCACAGGCCGCCAGCATCACCTTCATGCCTTTCTTGCTCTTGAGGTAAAGCGCCAGTTTGCCGGAGAAGGTCGTCTTACCCGAACCGTTGAGACCGGCGACCAGCACGATGGCCGGACTGCCCTTGACATTGATTTCCGAGGCATCGCTGCCCATAAACTCCGCAAGGGCGTCGTGGACGATCTTCACCATCATCTGCTGCGGACGCACCGCAGTCAGCACGTTCGCGCCCATCGCCCGGGCCTTCACATCGTCGCAAAAATCCTTTGCGACCTTATAACTCACGTCCGCATCCAGCAGCGCGCGCCGCACTTCCTTGAGCGTTTCGGCAACATTGATCTCGGTAATCTTGCCTTCGCCCTTCAGGATCTTAAACGAGCGCTCCAGCCTTTCTGACAAATTCTCAAACATTATATTTTCGCTTTTGGAAATATCAACTTGAAATCCTTTTCAATCGCTTTCTGCGCCGACGCCGGCACAAAGCGCCAAGAGCCGACCACCTGCGGATTGGAATAATACGCCGATGTTACCTCGCCCTCTTCCTTCAGCACCCGATAGATCAGTGTCCGCACCTCCTCCTGCTTATTGAGGATCCGCGCCTCCACTGCCTCCGGCGTCGCCTCCAGTCCGGAAGCACGCAGGAACGAACCGCTGGAAGCACGATAGGAATTCATCGCCACCCGGTACTGACGATTCGGGTCAAACGGGCTGCCGTCCGCCATCGACTCGATCTTCACGCGCTCCCCCTTCAGCCGGGTCACGTCAACGCTGTAGCGGATGCCGGCTGCCGAATCGAAATTGTAACTGCGATTCCGGAAAGACCAGCCGCGAATGCCGACCCGAGGGTCGTCGCGCGGCAAGATATCGAGAACGTGCCCGTCTTTGCCGCCAATCCACTGTCCGTAGGAATATTCGAGGTAATTATGCAACTCTTCGCCGCTCATAGAGAGCGTATAAAGCGTATTCTCGTACGAGTAGAGCGCAAACATATCGTTGAAAAGCAACTGGCCGGCACGGATCGTCTTGTCGAAAGCGAGCGGTGCGGCGATGGAGACTTCCGCACCGGAAGCCTGCAATTGCACGGTATGGATCAGGTCCATGTACGGGCTCTGACCGCGGAAGGCATCCCGGGTATAGATCGTCTGGTCCAGCGTCGCCACCGGACGGAGGGTAAATGCGCGCACCTCTTCGAAATCGGCACGGAACGCAGCACGGAGTGCCGTATCGGGCTGGTGGACATCCACGCGGATCAAATCCGCCGTAAACTTCCTTTCCTTCCGGGCATGCCTGCCGTCCCCTTCCACCACGGCGCGGGCGACATAGCGCATCCTCGAGCCGGAATTGATGAGACAGCTGTTCTCGCGCGCCTCCACGAAAGGACGGTGGTCGTGGGCGCAGATGAGTACGTCCACCCCTTCAAGGCTGTTGAGCAGATCCAGTCCC
>JAEEJZ010000037.1 GCA_016282145.1 Bacteroidales bacterium
CGGCGGAAGAAACGTGCCGGAGTATTACGAGGGGATGATCGTGGGAGAACTCTGGGGCTTCGTCTCCAACGGCCTCTGGCAGGATCAGGCGGACATCGATGTCGCCGTAGCAGGTGCCAGGGCGGCCGGACAGACCTATTACGATTCCCTGAACCAGATGTCCTCGGATTATTCCCTGCACCCGGGCGATATCAAGATCGAGGACCTGAACGGCAACGGCTATATCGACCGCGGCGACCAGACGCTCTCCAATCCCGGCGACCGTACGATCATCGGCAACAATGAACCCCGGTTTATGTACAGTTTCACGATCGGTGCAGACTGGAACAACTTCTACGCATCGGTCTTCTTCCAGGGTGTGGGCAAGCGTGACTACATCACCGGCGGCGACAGCGGTATGATCTGGGGCCAGTACAACCGGCAGTATAACCAGATTCCCATGTGGCAGTTGGGCAACTACTGGACTGAAGAGAACCGCGACGCCTATATGCCGCGCTACTCAGCGCGTATGAGTCCGTTCTACTCCATCCAGCGGCGCGGAAACAGTCGCTATATGCTGGATGTTTCCTATATCCGTCTCAAGAACGTCCAGTTCGGCTACCATCTGCCGGAGCGCTGGATCAAGCCCCTGCGCCTTACCAAGGCCAGCATCTTCTTCTCGGGTGAGAACCTTTGGGACTGGTCTCCTATGTATAAACATGTCTGGGGGACGGTCGATGTGCTCGGTATGGGAGAGGATCCGGAAAACTCCGACAGCACGGCAGGTTCCGGTGGCTGTTATCCGGTTATGAGTTCCTACAGTTTCGGTATCAACATCACTTTCTAATCCTACTGCATCATGAAACAATCGATAGTACTTTTTGGGGTTATGCTCAGCTGCCTGGCGGCGGTGAGTTCCTGTAACCTGACCGAGTCGCCCAAGTCTTCGGCCGGTGTCTCGCTGGTGTTCGGTTCCGAGACGGGATTGCGGTCCTATTGCTATTCCTTCTACGGGATACTTCCCAACGGCAGCAATGCCCATCACCAGGATGACATACTGGCCGATTATATCGCCAAGACGAGTTTCGAGCTCTACGAGACGGGTGCGCTTACCCCCGATCCCCAGGGCTCCTGGGATTGGACTTCCATCCGGAATGTCAATTATTTCCTGGATCATAACAACTATCCGGCAGTCCCTGAGGAGGTGCGGAACAACTATAGCGGCATCGCCCGCTTTTTCCGCGCGTGGCTGTACTTCAACAAACTGGTTACGTATGGGCAGGTCCCCTGGGTGGGGCACGTCCTGAATCCCGGCGACCCGGAACTGACTGCTCCCCGCGACAGCCGCGATGTGATTATCCGTCACATTATCGAGGATTGCGACTTCGCTTTCCAGCATATTCAGGCGGACAATTCCAGCAACAGCGGAGCCTGTCTCGTCAATAAATGGTGCGCCTTGCTGCTCAAATCCAGGATCTGCCTGTTCGAGGCCTCCTGGCGGAAATATCACGCCGGAACGGCTTTCGTCTTCGGTTGCGAAATCAGCCCGGATGAACTCTTCTCCCTGGCGGCAGACGCTGCGTCGACCGTGATGCAGAGCGGTGTTTTCTCCCTGCATACATCAACGCCCTATGCCAATGGGCGCGGCTCCTACCGGGACCTGTTTTCCAGCGATGCCGTTCCTACGGACGAAGTGATGCTGGCCATCCAGAACGACGCCACGCTGTCCGTCGGCTACGCCAATTATTTCTACAACGTCCAGCCCACCGGCAAGAATTCCCTTACCCGCCCCTTCGTGAACACCTATCTCAACCGGGACGGTTCCTTCTACTCGGAGGTGGGGGCTGACGGTAAGTACAAGACCTTCCTGGAAGAGACGACCAACCGTGACCTTCGCCTGAATCAGACCATCCGGGCCTGGGACTACACCTGCAAGGATGCCAAGGGCGATATGGTGCGGATGACGGCGGATTACTCCTATAGCCTGACAGGTTACCACATTATCAAATATGTCGTAGATGACGTAGCCTGCAACGTCTATGGCGCCAACGGCAACGACATTCCCGTGATGCGCTACGCGGAAGTCCTGCTGAACTACGCGGAGGCCAAAGCTGAATTAGGCACCCTGACCAATGACGACTGGAAAAACACCATCGGTGCACTGCGCCGCCGTGCGGGCATCACCGGAGGCAGCCTGGATGCAAAGCCGACACAGGTGGACAATTATCTCAAGACGAATTTCTATCCGGGGATCAACGATCCGGTCATCCTTGAAATCCGTCGCGAGCGTACCTGCGAACTTTGCCTCGAGGGTTTCCGTGCCCGTGACCTCAAGCGCTGGGCCTGCGGAGACCTGTGGCGTACCGCCAAGTGGACGGGCATCTTCGTCCCTGCTACGGATAAGCCGCTGGATATGAACGGGGACGGCATTTATGACGTCTACTTCGACGAGGCCGGTCTCAGCACGGAATACAGTGCCATCGCCGTCAAGGTGACCCCTCCGCTGAGTTTCATCGCTGCCCCGGGTGGCGGCAAGATCCTGCAGGATGCCCTTTCCGGCCGTACCTGGAAGAACTGTATGTATCTGGAGCCTCTTTCGACCGTGGATATTACGATGAACGAGAATCTCCTTCCGAATAATCCTGAATATTAATACTAACAGATAATTATGAATAAAGCATTTCGTATTCTCTATTGCGCTGTAATGACAGGGGCGCTTGTCGCCTGTGCGCAGATAGAACCTCAGGAGCCGGAGCCCATTGAAAAAGGTGAGTACGCCTACACCTTCCATCTGGCTGCTGACGAGACAAAGTCCGTCTTCACGGACACCCATATTGCTTGGCAGAACGGAGACCTGGTTGCCTCCTATGCCAGAACTTCCAAGAATAAGTACACGGATGTCGTCGTCAACGGCTCTGACGTGACGATTACTATCCGCAGTACCGTTGCCCTTTCCGCGGGTGACATGGTCTATGCCTATGCTCCGTACAGTTCGTCGAACAATGACAACGAAGCGACGGCGGTCACCCTGGAGATTCCCCGCAACCAGGTTTCCGGCAGTGCGGATGCCATGCCGATGGTGTCCCTTCCTTTCGAACTTACTAGTGATGTCCCCAAGTACGAGGATACGGAAGTGGGTACGCTCCAGTTCATGAACCTGGGCTCTGTAATTAAACTGAACATTTACAAGAGCAGCGGTTTCTCGGCAGGGGAAAAGATCGAGAACGTGACTTTCCAGGCCGGAGCGGCTTGTGCAGGTTCGTTTTCTTACGACCTGACGGCTGCGGCCATTGACAATATGCCCGCCATCAGCGGTTATACTGCCACTGACGTAGTCGTGTCGGCGGACGGTGCCCATCCCGTCACCGTCGGTTCGAGTGCTGAAGACGGCGGCGTCTTCTA
>JAEEJZ010000038.1 GCA_016282145.1 Bacteroidales bacterium
GGCAATTTCCGATAAAAATAGTACTTTTGACTGCTACTGCACGGGAGACGACGGAGAGTGCTTCATCGTGGAGATGCAGAACTCCCCACAAAAGAGTTTCGCGGACCGGATGCTCTGCTATTCCACCTTTCCACTGCGGGAGCAGATGGAACTGAAAATCCAGCAGCGGCGGGATGCGGCGAAGCGCGGGGAGACGGTCGATACGATGGACTACAGCCTGATGCCAGTGTATGTGGTGAGTTTCGTCAACTTCACACTCCCGCACGAAAGTGAAGAGACGCTGGAGGGCGGGCTATTGAGCCGCTACGAGTTACGAAACTCTCACAGCGGGGAGTTGATGACAAGGGCGCTGAATTTCGCATACCTGGAACTGGGGCGCCTGAAGTGGGGCAAGGACGAGGCGAAGAAATGTAAGACACGCCTGGAACAGTTCGCCTGGTCGCTGAAGTATATGCACACGGTGGACAAAGTCCCGGAGAACTTTGAAGACGAATTTATAAGAAAACTATATGAACGCTCTGCCTTCGCCAATATGGACGTGGCGACGCAGCACAAATACGAGAGCATTATGAGAACCGAAATCGATATCATCGCGCAGAAGGCCTGGGCCCGGGAAGAAGGCAAAGCCGAGGGCTTGGCAGAAGGTGAGGCCAAAGGGCACGCCGATGTTGCCCGGAATTTCCGCGATATGGGACTTCCGCTTGAACAGATTGCCAAGGCTACCGGTCTCTCTGTTGAACAGATTGCAGCCCTGTAGGGGACTCCGTTTTCCAGAGCGCGCAGGCTTTAATCCCGCAGGGCCTGGCCACCCGTGGCCACATAAACGGGAGTTACCGAAGCTATAGCTCCTTCCGCCAGCGGGCGAGCGGAATGCCCAGCTGGCCGCGGTATTTGGCGATGGTGCGGCGGGCTACCTTGTAGCCCTTCTGCTGCATCACCTCGACCAACTGCTCGTCGGTCAAGGGCTTGCGTTTGTCCTCCGCGGCGATGCATTCGGACAGTGCCTTCTTCAGTTCGCGCGTCGAGACTTCCTCCCCCTCGCTGTTCTCCATCCCTTCGGAGAAGAAATATTTCAGCGGGAAGATACCGAAAGGCGTTTCGATGTATTTGCTGCTGACGACGCGCGACACGGTCGAGATATCGAAACCGGTGATTTCCGCGATGTCCTTGAGCACCATCGGCTTGAGGTAGGTATCGTCGCCGTTGCGGAAATAGTCGTACTGGTAGTCGAGGATGGCCTGCATCGTCTTCTGCAGGGTATTGTGCCGCTGCTTGACCGCCTCCACGAACCATTTGGCCGAATCAAGCTTCTGCTTGACGAAGGTGACGGCCTCCTTCTGGGCCCGCTGCGAGGCGCCCTGCGCATCCATAAGCATTTCGGCGTACTTGCGGTTCACCCGCAGCTGGGGGATATTGAAGCGGGGCATCTCGAAGGACAGGCGCCCGTCCTCCCCTTCCGTCAGCACGAAGTCCGGGACGATCTGCTGCGTACGGTCCTCGTAGGCATTGTCCACCTGGCCGCCCGGAGCGGGATTCAGGCGCACGATCTTGGCGGTAGCGGCCTTCAGTTCATCAGCGCTCAGCTGCAGCCGGGACATGATTTTGTCGAAATGGCGGTTGGAGAATTCCGTGTAGCATTCTTCGAGGATGCGCTCGGCATTGCGGACGGCGTCGCTGCTTTTCTTGTTCCGCAATTGCAGCAGCAGGCATTCGCGCAGGTCCCTGGCGCCGATGCCGGGCGGATCGAAGGTCTGCACGATTTCCAGCATTTTCTCCACCTCTTCCTCATTGGTTTCGATGCCGGCGCGGAAGGCCAGATCGTCCACGAGCGTGGGCAGGTCGCGGCGCAGGTAGCCGTCGTCATCCAGACTGCCGATAATGAAAAGGGCGATATCGCGCTGATGGGGCGTCAGTTCGCAGAAACCCAGCTGATCGCGCAGGCTCTGCGTAAAACTTTCGTGGATGGAGAAGGTATTGTACTCGGGAATCGGGTCCTTGCCGCGGTTGTTCACGCGCAGTTTATAGGGGGCGATGGTGTCGTCCTCCTGCAATTCATCCAGGGAAATCTCCGTGCGCTCCTCCTCGCTCTCGGGATCGGGCGTATCGTCCAGGACCGGATTCTGCTCCAGCTCGGCGCGGATGCGCTGCTCCAGCTCCTGCACGGGAAGTTCGATCAGTTTGATGGTCTGAATCTGGAGCGGAGAAAGTTTCTGTTGCTGCTTGAGTTCAAGCCCCTGTCCGAGCGTCGCCATCCTACTGTTCCCCCTGTTCTTCTCCGGAAGCCGCCGCTTCCGCTGCCGCCTCCGCTTCTGCTTCCGCCAGGGCCTTCCGTTCGCTGGGAAGGGTAGGATAACGGAAAGTCTCGCCCACAAGGAAACTGTTCGGGAAGGTCTGGCGAACCCGCTTGAGTTCCCGCGCCGCATCGGTCTTGGTACGGAAATAACCCGCCGTGACCTTGTAACTGGAATGGGAATAACTGCGATCGACGCTCAGGTCCGGGTAATTGGACCTGAAGAGGGAAAGGGCGCGGGCGGACTCCAGGTCGGAGTTTTTGCCGATGCCCGAATAAATACGGATCCGGAAGCCGCTGATGAGATAGCTTTCGTTGCGCTGCATCTGCTCCTCGAACGCGCTGCGTACGGCTTCGCTCTGGCGCACCTTCACCGCAGGCGCCATCTCAGAAAGGATCTCAGATTGTGCGCTCGCAGCGAGGCCGCAAAGGCAGAAGAGGAAGGTCAACAGCAACTTTTTCATCATCAGAACATCTTTAGCAGGTCTTCCATCGGAACATCCTTATACTCGAAGGTGCGCCGCAGGCCGCTCTTCAGCGAAATCAATGCCAGAATATCGACGGTGTACTGCGACTGCTCGCTGCCGGTCATCGAGGAAAAGAGCGAAAGGACGCCGCCCTCCCCCAGCAGGTTGCCGCTCAGGGGGACTTTATAATCCTTGGTGCATTTCCCCTCCACGAAGATGTCCGAAGCGCTGATCTTGAGGAAATCCTCCCCGTTCCGCTTGATCATCCCCTGGGCATCCCGGATAATCAGGTCGGTCGCCGGATTGTCCACGGTCAGGACGAGGATCGCATCCAGCGAACGCAGTCCCGTCGGGGAAACGGAGTGCAGTTTGCAATCCGTCACCCGGATATTTTTGTAGGAACTGACGCAACTGCAAAGCAGCGACATCGTCAGCAGTAACGCAGGGAGGAATCGTTTCATCGGGACAAAGATAATAAAAATATCTCTATCTTTGCGCCGATGAAAAAGGTCTATATCGAGACATACGGCTGCCAGATGAACGTCAGCGACAGCGAAGTGGTGCTTTCCCTGCTCGCCGATGCGGGCTACGGACGCACTTCCGACATCGCCGAGGCCGATGTCATCCTCGCGAATACCTGCTCCGTGCGCGACAATGCCGAGCAGCGCATCCGCGGTCGCATCGACTACTTCGCGCAGTACCGCAAGGCGCGTCCCGGGGTGCTCGTGGGCATCCTCGGCTGTATGGCCGAACGCCTGAAAGAAGCGCTCACGGAATCCGGGAAGGTCGATATCGTCGCGGGACCGGATGCCTACCGCTCGCTGCCCGCACTGCTCGAAGCGGCATTCGACGGCCATCCGCAGGTGAACGTGCTGCTCTCGCGCGAAGAGACTTATGCCGATATCAACCCCGTGCGCACGGACGATGCCGGAGTCTCCGCCTTCATTTCCATTATGCGCGGATGCAATAATGTCTGCTCCTACTGCGTGGTGCCCTTCACCCGCGGGGCGGAACGCAGCCGCGATCCGCACAGCATCGTCCGCGAGGCCTGCGACGTCTTCCGGCGCGGCTACCGCGAAGTGACGCTGCTCGGCCAGAACGTCGATTCCTACCTGTGGAACGGGCCTGCGGGCGAGGAAGTGAATTTCGCCCGATTGCTGGAGAAGGTGGCGCAGATTTCCCCGGAACTGCGCGTGCGCTTCTCCACCTCCAATCCCCAGGATATCTCCGACGAGGTTGTCCATACGATGGCCCGCTACGAAAACATCTGCCGCCACATCCACCTGCCCGTACAATCCGGCAGCAACCGGATGCTCGAAAAGATGCGCCGCCGCTATACGCGGGAATGGTATCTGGAGCGGGTGGCCTTCATCCGCAGCGTCATCCCGGACTGCGGCCTGACGACCGACGTCATCGCCGGATTCTGCTCGGAGACCGAGGAAGACCATCGCGACACGCTGTCGCTCTTCGAGGAGGTAGGCTTCGACGCCGCCTTTATGTTCTGCTACTCCGAACGGCCGGGAACGCTGGCCGCACGCAAATATCCCGACGACGTGCCGCAGGAAGTGAAGGTACGCCGCCTGAACGAGATTATCGCCCTGCAGGGCCGCAAGAGCCTGGAAAGTTATCGCGCCGATATCGGCAAGACCTTCCGCGTGCTGGTGGAAGGGCCGTCCAAGAAGGGCTCCGGCCAACTTTGCGGACGCGCTTCCAACAACAAGATGTGCGTATTCGAGGCGCCCGGATGCAAGGCGGGAGACTACGTGGAAGTCCTCGTCCGGGACTGCACGTCCGCAACCTTGCTCTGCACCCTTGAAAAAACTTGCACGGCTAAAAATTAATCCCTATATTTGCGGTCCCTATCCAACACGGTGCGATTAGTTCAGTTGGTAGAGCACCAGATTGTGGTTCTGGGTGTCGTGGGTTCGAGTCCCACATCGCACCCCAAAAAAGAAGAGAGTGGCTGTTTTCAGTCGCTCTCTTTTCTAGTCTAGCGTTACATATTCCTTTATCTATTAGAGCGGTGGAGCCGAGTGAAGAGACACCGTTGCCGGAATATACGGTCTCCGGCAACTACAGATGGGACGCTGCGCCGAGCTCTGTGAAAAGGCTCGCTCCGCGTCCCACTGTTGCCCTTGCCGCCCCTCCGCTTCATGGAAGGACAAATACCAGCTCATTTTTGTGTATTTTTGCATAGGTTGCTGTACCTGAGGGACAGCAACCCTAACAAAATCAGGGAAAAACATTCAGATTGCTGCACCTTGAAATAAGCGGCTGCCGGCGAGGAGTGAGCGGTGCTGCATCCGGAGGACGTGGCCACCCACGGGTGGGGCCCGCAAGATACGAGTTATCGCGAAGCGATGACGAAGAAGATTGTGGGAGGGTCCGGAGTGAGCGAAGCGAATGGAGTTCCGACGGGTGCAGCACCCGAGCAACCGAGGAAACGGCAGCTGCATCCCAGAGAAGTGCCGTTTTGTAATCACTGACAATAATTCTATATTTGAAGACGAATTGGCAAATACGAAAGCATTATGAGAACCGAAATCGATATCATCGCGCAGAAGGCCTGGGTCCGGGAGGAAGGCAAAGCTGAAGGCTTGGCAGAAGGTGAAGCCAAAGGGCGCGAAGAAGGACGAAACGAGGTAGCCCGGAATCTGAAGGAGATGGGGCTACCTGTTGATCAGATTGTTAAGGCAACAGGCTTATCTCGTGAGATGATTGCTGCCTTATAAGCGCCGGCGCAAGGCTACAAAGCCCGGACGGCGGTGAACCAATCTTCGGCGGTGGTGATGTCGCCCTTGCTCCAGCAGGAACCGAAATAATAGGCGAAGGGCTCACCGGAGCGTACGAAGCGCGCGCAGAGGCCGTGGATTCCGTCTTCGGAGATGCGGACGGACTGTGCACCGGGCACGAAGATGGCGACGCCGACCATACCGTCCTCAGGCTCCACACTCTGATCGGAAGCGGCCTCCCAGATCGCATAGCGGTCATCGAGGGTCAGTTCTTCGGCGATGGTCTCCTGGGAAGGATGACGGAACACGCCCGCCGCAATCTCCAGGCTGTCGGCGCCTGTAAAGGTATAAGTGTCCTCCACATAGCAGAAATGGGTATCCGGCGTAACGGTCACCTTCTTGTCGAGGGAAAGGGTCATCCCCTCGGCCTCCCAGGGCGCATAGTGCAGCACGAACACGACCTTGGACGGCCCGTCCTCCAGGATATCGTATGAGAGGTAGTTATGGTCGGGCATAAGAAGTCCGGACTCCCCTATTGCAGCGGAAGCACCGGCACCCAGGGTCTTGGAGACCTTATAGCAGTCCTTGCCCATACCCCAGTTCTTGTGGTAGGTCCGGCCGTTCACCAGTTCGTTCACATACATACTGTCCGCAACGAGCGCCCCGGGATATTTCACCCAGATGTCGATACCGGGAGAGACCAGATGTCCGCCGGGGACGTCCTCCTCCAGCGCACGGCCGTAGAAACGGCCAACGATCAGGTTGTTCTCGAAAATGAAATCATCATAACGCTCCGGCACGAAACGCGCCATCACCTTGCGCTCCGCGGGAGCGCTGCAGGCTGCCAGACAGAGGGCCGCCGCCACAAAAAACAGTACTTTTTTCATAAGGAATCATAACTTCCTCCCGCCACCTGTGCCGCGCAGATGTCACGGACCAGGTAGTGGAGATACATTTCCAGGTTGGTATAACGTTTTTTCTTGTCGAGGGTCTTGGCGTTGCCGTCTGCGGCATCGGCCTTGTCCAGGCCGAATTCCTCCTCGAAGGCATCCGGCATACCGTCGCCGTCGCTGTCAAGAATCGCCGCCTTTTCTTCCGCAGTAGCGCTCAGTTCCGGCCAGGCGCTGCCGTAGAGCGCAATCACATCGTCGATATCCTTGATGATCCGGCCCGAACCGTCCTTTACGCCGGACAGGATGCGGATATCCGTCGCATCCTTGCGCAGGGAGGCTCCGGCATATTTGAGGGCCAGGGCATAGGCTTCCTCCGCAGAATGGGTCGTCACGAAGGCTTCCCTGCCGTCCTTGCCCACGACCTGGAGCGGTGCGGAGAGCGGCGCCTTGTAGTTCGCGTGGCCGGAGCCGTTGTGCCAGTTGATTCCCGTCGTATTATCCTCCGAGATCGAGGCATATTTCGTGTGCACATTGCCGGCGATATAGAGCGAGCAGTAGCCGTGATCGATATTCGTCTCTCCGCAGGTACTGCAACTGGAATAAACGGCATACAGGTCTGCGAAATACTTGCGGTCGGAAGAAGACGGCCCCGGCTTGTAGTAGCAGTTCACCAGGTTGAACCATCCGCCCTCGCCGCCATAGCAGTTGTTGCCGCCCCAGTCGTAGATGACATTGTTGCGCAGGTCCACATTGCCGCGACGGGCGGGAGCTTTGTGGTTCTCATAGATGTGCGGATGGTCGATGCGGGCGTTGCGGCTGTCGTGATGGGCCAGCACGTTATGGTGGAAAGAAGCGTTCTTGCCGCCCCAGAGCCCGCCGTAGCCGTGGTTGCCCTTCGTGTGTAGATGACAGTCCTTCATCGACTCGGCAATCAGGCACCACTGCATCGTAAAGTTTTCATTGCCGTAGAAGGAAGCCGCCTCGTCCACGCTCCAGGACATAGAGCAGTGGTCCAGGATGACATTCTCCTGGTAACGGCCCCAGATGCAGTCTTCCCCGTCCGCCTTGCCCGCGGTGATGTCGGCATCCGACCAGGGCGCCTTGTCCCCGAGGCGGAAACGCAGGAAACGGATGATGACGTTCCCGGCACTGACCGTCGTCGAATAATTCTTGAGGCAGATACCGTCGCCGGGGGCCGTCTGTCCCGCAATGGTCACATTCCCGCGGCTGATTTTCAGGTCACTCTTGAGTTCGATGGTGCCGGCCACGTCAAAGACGATGGTCCTGGCTCCGCTTTCGCCCAAGGCCGCACGCAGTGAGCCGGAGCCGCTGTCGTTGAGGTTGGTGACGTGAATCACCTTGCCGCCCCGGCCGCCGGTCGTATACATACCGCCTCCCTCGGCCCCGGGGAAGGCCCGGGGGACACCGTCCTCTTCCGCCGCCGGGATCTTGAACTCCGCGTAGCGGTCGGTCGGCGTGGGGGTGGGAGTAGGCGGGATAACGGGCTCCGGCTCCTTCTCCTTGCAGGAGAGCAGCGCGGCGCCAAGTATCAGCAGAAAGAAAGTATTCAATTTACGCATCCTTAAAAGTTGTTTTCCGGATCCCAGACAATGCCGTCCTGCGCCTGGAACATCACGTTCGCGAAGCTATATTTCGCCGCTTCTTCCGGGCTCAGCCGATGGCTCCACGGCACCCTCCCGGCCGCATCGGCGCCGGGACCGGTATTGCCCCACTCGGCATAATAACAGTTTTCTTCAGTATTGGGTTTCCCGGGCTTGTTCCAGTTGTGCCAGCCCTCCGGGACGATGTGCGCCCCGAGTTCGCATTCCAGGAACACCGTCTTCGCGAACGCGCCCCAGGGACGGCCCAGGTAGCATCGGTCCACGCCCGGAGCCGCCGTCAGCGTGCAGCGATGAAAGACATAGCCCCACTGCTGTCCCGGCAGCGTCGACGCGGCGGTGACATAACTGTTCTTCTTGGAATGGATCGTACAGTGCTCGAACCAGCAGATCGACGGACCGAAGATGAAATCGGTCGTCCCTTCTATATAGCAGTCGAGGTAGTAATTGCGCTTGATGCCGCCTTCCTTGCCGAAGCGGCCGTAGGTATAGAGCGTATCCTGGTTGCCGATGAAGCGGCAGCGCTTGAAATACAGGAAATCGCCGTCGGTGAAAACCGCCACCGCCTGGCCGATTTCCTTCCCCTCGCCCGCCGTATTCTCGAACCCGATGTCCTCGAAAGTCACGTAACTCGAATGGATATAGACGCTCGCGCTGCCGGAGGTGCCTATCTTGTCGGGGGTGCCGGTCCAGTTATTCCGTGCGGCCTTCCCCCAGCTGATGACGGTCTTTTCCGCGCCTTCGCCGATGAAGTGCAGACGGAACTTGTTGTGCGGAATCGTGACCTGCTCGCGGTAGGTCCCGGCCTTGACATAAATCGTCGTGACGACCTTGTGGCTGTAGTCCGGGCAGGCGTTCACCGCCTCCTGGACGGTGCGGAAATCACCGCTCCCGTCCTGCGCCACGGTATAAGTCCGGGCATAACGGGCCTCCGTCTCCAGGCGTTCCATCTCGAGGGCCGCCCAGATAAAGGGGCCGATACCCTTGGGATCGTTGCTCTTGACGGGCTCGCTGATATAATAGTCGAAGTCTCCCCTGCGCTTGTTCTTACCGCCGAGGCCACCCACCGTGCAGCACTGGTTCAGGTTGACCAGCCAGCGGGAATCTACGGTCACGAAAGTCTTGAGCAGGTTCTTCCAGCAGGTCTTGCCGTACTCCAGCAGGGACGCATCCAGCACGCCGATGCGCACGCCCTTCAGGATGGTGTAGGTGAACATCGCGCTGGCGCTGGCTTCAAGGTAATTGCCCTTGCGGCCGGGCTGGTCCAGCACCTGATACCACATTCCGCTCTTTTTGTCGGCATACTTGGGAAGAAGGCTGACGATGCGCTGCAACTCTTCCACCAGTTCCTGACGGCCGGCGATGTCTTCCGGCACCTTCTCTAGCACTTCCACGGCCGCCATGCAGTACCAGCCCAGGGCCCTTGCCCAGCAGTGCTGCGACTGACCGCTTTTCCGGTCGCACCAGAACATCTTGCGGGAGGAATCATACGCGTGGCGCAGCAGGCCGGTAGCGGGGTCATAGGTGACTTTTGCCGCAGTGAGGAACTGCTTCATCGATTCTTCGCAAGCCTTGCGGAACTGTTTGTCGCTCTCGAAAGCGGCGGCGTAATCCACCATGAAAGGCTCCGCCATATACAGGCCGTCCAGCCAGATCTGGTCCGGATAGATGCCCTTGTGCCAGAAGCCGCCCTCCTTGGTCCTGGGCTGCTGCTCGAGCTGGGAATGCAGCAACTGCATCGCCTTCAGGTACTTTTCCTTTCCGGTTTTGAGGTAGAGCGGTATCAGCGTACGTCCCGGGCAGATATTGTCGATGTTATACTGTTCGAGCTTATATTTGTAGGGCTGGCCGTCCTCGTCGATCATCTTGTCGTACCAGGATTCCACATAGCGGAAAACGGCAGTGTCGCAAGCCGGCTCCGCATAATCCAGGAAGGCCTTCATTTCCAGGCCGGAAGCATAGTTCCAACGCTTTTGTCCCTCCCGGAAATCCAGGTAAGTGGCATCCGGGCAGCGGATCAATTCGCTCCGCACGATCTGTTCCGCCGAAACGGGTATGAGCGTCGAGAGATATTCCCCGATGCGGTCCAGCCAGGTATAGCTGCCGGTACCGGGAAAGGCCGTACGCTGGAAACAATGCGGGCGGAGCGCCAGGGTATGCAGTTCGCTCTGGATGCCCATACTGCGCATCTTTTCCCAGGTCTTGACCGAGTTCATCGCCGCCCAGTAGTCCGCGTCTCCGTGGATGAAAAGCATGGGGCAGGTGTTCAGGTCGAAGGAGAATTCGGGCGCCAGGGTGACGTCATCCGCATTTCCGCCGGTGGTATTGTGCTGCATCATACCGTCGCTCAGCACATAAGCCGGATAAATGCCGATGCCCCACTGCACATTGCAGGGCAGTTTGTCGAGGGCATCGACCGGCCGGTAAGACTGATGCAGGGAAGAAGTCACTCCCATCAGCGTCAGGTGCCCTCCGGCAGAAGAGCCCATAATGCCGATTTTCCCGGGATCCAGGCCATAACGGGGCGCCTCGCTGCGCACGATGCGGATGGCCCTCTGCAAATCCTGCCAGGCAGTGGTGTGCTTGGACAGCGGCGCGGCCGGGCGGGGTACGCGATATTTGACCGTCACGACGGTCATTCCACGTTCGTTGAGATACCTGCGCGCGGGAGCCACCTCGAAACTATCCGGGCTGTTATTTTTGTAACTGCCGCCGGAATAAATGATCTGGATGGCGTCGGTGCGGCGCTCGGCCGGGAAATGCCATTCCAGATAAGGGGTGCACTGTTCGTCCTGCCTGTCCGGCATCTTGCCTTCCGGCCATATCTCCTGTTTGAGGTAAGAAGCCCTGGCGTCATCATTGGGATAGCGGTCCATCAAGGCCACTTCCTCGGCCACAGGACCAAGATAGCCCATCTGCGTCATGAATTCCAGCGCCCGGTCAAAGCCGTAGGCGCCGTGCTTCTTATTGGGATACAGATGCAGTTCGGAAGGGATTCCCATCCGCCTGAGCTGGCGATACACCAGGATCGACCCGTCCGGGGAATAGGGATCCATTCCGCCGTGATGCAGGCAGATGGGGCAGGTTTTGTCGTCAAAGCGGAAAACCATGCTGAGGGTAACGTCGGGGCCGTAGCCCTGCCGGGTGGCCTTCGTACCCTTTTCATCCGCATCCGTAGTTACATAGGCGGGCGCGTTGGCGACGGCCCAGTTGATATGGCAGGACAGGGAATCCAGTTTGTCCACCGGTGCATAAGCCCGCACCGATGAACTGGTAGCCAGCAAAAGGGAGAGATGTCCCCCCGCCGACATTCCGACGACGCCGATCCGCTCCGGATCATAGCCCCTCGCCGCCGCCTGGCTGCGTACCAGCCTGACCGCCCGCTGTCCGTCTTCCCAGGCTGCCTGGTAATAGGGTAGCCCCTCGGGCCTGGGCGTACGGTACTCCAATTCTACGCACTGCACGCCGCGCTGCGTCAAGGCCTCGCGCCAAAGTTCGATCAGGGCTGCATCGGCAAGCCGGTTATAACTGCCTCCTGAAATCAGGATCATACAAGTGCCGACCGGCTGCCCGGGCGCTTCGAACCACTCCAGGCAGGGCATAGGGTACTCGCCCGCATCGGGCATTTTGCCTTTGGGCCACAAGGCCTGCCTTTCGCCGGCCAGTGAAGTCACGGACAGCAAAAGCAAGATAAAGTATAACAGCTTGGATTTCATCACTACCTGCAAAAGGTTTATACGGCAAAATTAATAAAAATACCCGTTTAAAGCGTTACGCCCGTCTTGAAGATGGCGATTTCGCGATAGCCGCTTTTCTCATTGTTCACGCTGCGGCCGGAGGCGACTTCGAGCACGAAGGCTTCGAAGGCGTCGGCGACTTCCTCCATCGGCGTTCCGGAAGCCAGCACACCGGCGTTGAAATCAATCCAGAGCGGTTTTTTCTCGAAGAGCGGCGTATTCGTAGAAATCTTCATCGTAGGGACGAAGGAGCCGAAAGGCGTTCCGCGGCCGGTGGTAAAGAGCACCATCTGGCAGCCGGCGGCGGCGAGGGCCGTCGAGGCCACCAGGTCGTTTCCGGGCGCGCTGAGCAGGTTCAGTCCGCCCGTGCGCAAGCGCTCGCCATAGGCCAGCACCCCGCATACGGGACCCGCCCCGCTCTTCTGCGTGCAGCCCAGGGATTTTTCTTCCAGGGTGGAAATGCCCCCGGCCTTGTTCCCGGGCGAAGGATTCTCATAGACCGGCATCCCCGCTTTCATGAAATAGGCCTTGAAATCGTTGATGAGGCGCACGGTCTGCCCGAACAGTTCCGGCGACGCGCAGCGGTTCATCAGGATGGTCTCCGCGCCGAACATTTCCGGCACTTCCGTCAGCACGGTCGTACCGCCACAGGCGGCGATGCGGTCGGACAGCACGCCCAGCAGCGGGTTCGCGGTAATGCCCGACAGGCCGTCGGAGCCTCCGCATTTAAGCCCGATCCGCAGTTTCGATGCCGGCACGGAAGTACGGCGGTCCCCCTTGCAGGCGGCAAAGATGCCGCGCAGCAGTTCGAGGCCCGCTTCGGTCTCATCGCCCTGCACCTTCTGCACTTCCAGCGTGCGTACGCGGGCAGGATCGACCGGACCGACCTTCTCCATAAAGGGGCCCAGCTGGTTGTTCTCGCAGCCGAGCGAGACGACCAGCACGCCGCCGGCGTTGGGATGATGGACCATATCGGCCAGGATGGTCCGGGTATTCTCGTGATCGTCTCCGAGCTGCGAGCAGCCGTAATTGTGCGGGAAGGCGACGACGGCGTCCACCGAGCCTTCCTGCCCGGCAATCTCTGCCCGGAAGGTCTCGGCCAACTTCTGCGAGATGCCGTTGACACAGCCCACGGTGGGAATGATCCAGATCTGGTTGCGGATGCCTACCTGGCCGTCGGCACGGACGAAGCCCTCGAAACTGGGCATCTTCGCAGGCGCGGGCGGCAGCGGGCAGGCTACGGGATCGTAACTGTAATCCTTCAGACCGGAGAGGTTGGTCTTGATGCAATTGTGATCGACCAGCGCGCCGGCGGGCTTGTCCACGGTCACGTGACCGGTGGGAAAACCGTATTTGATGATGTCATCGCCGGCTTTCAGGGCTTTCAGCGTGAATTTGTGGCCGCGGGGGATGTCCTCGCCCAGCGTGACGCCGAGGGCCTGGGTGCCCGCTTTCAGGTCGGCCAGCGCAACGGCGACATTGTCCGCCGGATTGATCTTTATATATTCCATAGTTCTTTTTTATTAAGGAATCAGCAGCAGTGCTTTCATCGCCTGTGCCACCCTCGGCAACATAAGAGGGAGGGGCCCACGGAGTGGGAGGGGTCGCGAAGCGACGGCAGGGAAAGCACTGCTGCTGATTCTTGGGTACTAAAGTATGGCTTCCACGGCAGCACGCATACCCTTGGCCTGAATCATTTCCAGGTCGGCAGTGAGGCGGGCGGTGAGGCCGGGGATGGCGTTCAGGTCCTCGTCCCAGATGAAGCCGGCGCCCAGGACGCCCTTTGCGACGGCGGCGCAGTCTCCGCCCGCCCAGAGGTCGGCGAGCAGTTTGACGATGGCTGCATCGTCATTGGGGACGATCTCGTCTTCGCCGCGCTTCCCTCCCTTATAATAGGTTATGATGCCGGCGAGGCCGAGCACAAGGCCCTCGGGCAGCACGCCCTTGCGCTCGAGATAGGTCTTCAGGCCGGGCAGGTCGCGGGTCTTGAACTTGGGGAAGGAATTGAGCATGATGGAGGTCACGAAGTGTTTGACGAAAGGATTGACGAAGCGCTCCTTGACGCTGTCCGCGAACTGGCGGAGTTCCGCTTCGGGCAGGTTGAGCGTCTGCATCAGTTCTTCATACATCACTTTGTCCACGAAACGGCCGATGACGGAATCCTCGCAGCATTCGCGCACGGTATCGAGGCCGCTGAGGTAACCGACCGGAGAAAGGACGGTGTGCGGACCGTTGAGCAGGGTGACCTTGCGCTCGTGATAAGGGGCTTCGGACGGGACGAAGAGCACGTTCAGGCCGGCCTTGTCGGCGGGGAATTCAGCGGCGACCTCCTTCGGGGCCTCGATGACCCAGAGGTGGAAGATCTCGGCCTTGACGAGCAGGCGGTCCTCATAACCCACCTTTTCGCAAAGTTCGGCGGCATTGTCGCGCGGGTAACCGGGAACGATACGGTCCACCAGCGTACAATAGACGCCGCAATGATTTTCGAACCACTGCGAGAAGGCCTCGCCCAGGTTCCAGAGTTTGATGTATTCGCGGATGCAGCGCTTGAGCTCCTTGCCGTTCAAGAAAATCAGTTCGCAGGGGAAGATGATCAGGCCCTTGGAAGGATCGCCCTTGAAGTATTCGAAGCGGTGATACAGCAGCTGCACCAGCTTGCCGGGATAAGAAGAGGCCGGCGCGTCGGTGAACTTGCAGGAGGGGTCGAATGCGATGCCCGCTTCCGTGGTATTCGAGATGATGAAACGGATTTCGCTCTGCTCGGCGAGTTTCAGGTAAGCGGCGAAATCGGCATAGGGATTGATGCCGCGGGAAATCACGTCGATCCGGTCGATGCTGTCCACGCGCTGTCCCTTGTCGATGCCCTGAAGGTTCAGGTGATAGAGGCCGTCCTGCTCATTGAGCATATCCACCATACCGCGGTCGATGGGCTGGACCACCACCACGGAGGCGTTAAAGTCGGTTTTCTGGTTGGTTTTCCAGATAATCCAATCCACAAAGGCACGAAGGAAATTCCCCTCGCCGAACTGGATGATTTTCTCGGTGTACTTCTTTGCTGCAGGGCAGCTGGTGCGGTTAAGTCGTTCCATAATTTCAGTTGCGTGTGTTAGTAGTGTGTTAATGCACAAATGTAATAATTTTTTTGGATAGCAAAGAAAAATGTGATAAATTGCAGCAAATTTTTTTAGGACCATGGCTTTCATCCACCAAGATTTCATGCTCGGCACCCAGACGGCGAAGGAACTCTTCCACGCCCACGCCGAGAAGCTTCCGATTATCGACTACCACTGCCACCTGATTCCCAAGATGATTGCGGACGACTACAAGTTCGCGGACATCACGGAACTCTGGCTCGGCGGAGACCATTACAAATGGCGTGCGATGCGCGGAAACGGCGTCCCGGAGGAGTACATCACCGGCAAACGCAGTTCCTGGGAAAAGTTCGAGAAGTGGGCCGAGACGGTCCCCTACACGATGCGCAACCCGCTTTACCACTGGACGCACCTGGAACTGGCCCGTGTCTTCGGCATCGAGAAGATCCTCTGCCCTGCCACCGCGCGGGAAATCTTCGAGGAATGCAACGCCAAACTCGCCACGCCCCAGTTCAGCGGCCAGCAGCTCATCCGCCGCTTCAACGTGGAAGTCGTCTGCACGACCGATGATCCGGCCGACGACCTGCGCTACCACAAGCAGATTCTCGAAAAGCCCTTCGGGACGAAGGTGATTCCCGCCTGGCGGCCCGACAAGGCGATGGCCATCGAGCAGCCCGCAGAGTACAAGGCCTACCTCGAAAAACTCGGCGCTGCCGCGGGGATGGAGATCAAGTCCTACGCCGATCTGCTCGAAGCCCTGCAGAAACGCCACGATTTCTTCGCGTCGATGGGCAGCAAACTCTCCGACCACGGTCTGGAGGCTTTCTATGCCGCCGATTATACCGAAGCGCAGATCGAGCGCATCTTTGCCAAGGTCCTCGCAGGACAGGCCCCCGATGCGGACGAGCTCGACAAGTTCCGCAGCGCCTTCCTCTTCGATATGGCGGTGATGGATGCCGATGCCGGCTGGGCGCAGCAGTTCCACGTGGGCGCCATCCGCAACAACAACGCCAGGATGTTCCGGCAGCTCGGCCCCGATACGGGCTACGATGCCATCCACGACCTGCCGACGGCCGCCGCCGGGCACAAGTTCCTGAACCGGCTCGCCGAGGCGGGCAAACTGACCAAGACCATCCTCTATTGCCTCAACCCCAAGGACAACGAGGTCATGACGACGATGGCCTACACCTTCAACGACGGCTCCTACCCCGGCATGATGCAGTTCGGCAGCGGCTGGTGGTTCCTCGATCAGGAGGACGGAATGCGCAAGCAGATGAACGCGCTGAGCGTACTCGGCCTGCTGAGCCGTTTCGTGGGCATGCTGACCGACTCCCGCAGTTTCATCAGTTATCCCCGCCACGAATATTTCCGCCGCATCCTCTGCGACCTGATCGGACGCGATGTCGAAGACGGGAAACTTCCGGCGAGCGAGATGGAGCGCATCGGCCAGATGGTTGAGGACATTTCCTATTTCAATGCCAAAAATTACTTTAATTTTTAATATAAGAAATATCATGCAACGTTAGGGCACATTTACCCGGATAGGGTTGCGAAGCAACAAGTGCCCGTTGTTGCAGGATATTTCTTAACAATCAATGATATGTCAAAAATTGTAACGTTGGGCGAGATTATGCTCCGCCTCAGTCCTGCCGGAAACGACAGGTTTATCCAGACGGAAGCATTCCGGATCATTCCGGGCGGCGGCGAAGCGAATGTCGCCGTTAGCCTTGCCAATTATGGCCACGAGGCCTATTTCGTCAGTAAACTTCCCAAGCACGAAATCGGACAGATTGCCGTCAATGCGCTCCGCAGATACGGAGTGCGGACGGATTTCATCGCCCGCGGGGGCGACCGTGTGGGCTTGTATTATGCCGAGACCGGTGCGTCGATGCGGCCTTCCAAGGTCATCTACGACCGTGCGCATTCCGCGATTGCCGAGGCGAAGCCCGAAGATTTTGACTTTAACGCCATCATGGAGGGTGCGGCCTGGTTCCACTGGTCCGGGATCACCCCCGCCGTCTCCGACAAGGCGGCGGAACTGACCCGCCTGGCCTGCGAGGCCGCGAAGCGTCACGGAGTGACCGTTTCCGTGGACCTGAATTTCCGCAAGAAACTCTGGACCTCCGAGAAGGCGATTTCGGTAATGCGTCCGCTGATGAAGTATGTCGATGTATGCATCGGCAACGAGGAGGATGCGGAACTCTGCCTGGGCTTCAAGCCCGATGCCGACGTGGAAGGCGGCAGCACCGATGCGGCCGGCTACGAAGGGATCTTCCGCCAGATGAAGGAGCAGTTCGGCTTCAAGTACGTGGTTTCCACGCTGCGGGAGTCCTTCTCGGCCACGTTCAACGGCTGGAAGGCGCTGATCTACGACGGCAAGGAGTTTTACCAGTCCAAGCGCTATGAGATCAATCCCATCATCGACCGCGTAGGCGGCGGGGATTCGTTCTCCGGCGGCCTGATTCACGGGATGCTCAAGTATCCGGGCGACCAGGCTTCCGCGCTGGAATTCGCGGTGGCGGCATCGGCGCTAAAGCATACGATCAACGGAGATTTCAATCTGGTCAGCGAGGATGAGGTGCTCAGCCTTGCGGGCGGCAACGCCAACGGCCGGGTACAACGATAACGACTATGGCAAAGTACAACAAATCACAAGTGATGTCGGCGATGCGGGAGACCGGGATGGTTCCCGTATTCTATCACGCCGACCTGGAAATCGCCAAGAAGGTCCTGAAGGCTTGTTATGACGGCGGCGTGCGGGCGTTCGAATTTACGAACCGCGGGGATTTTGCCCAGGAAGTCTTTGGCGAACTGGTGAAATATGCCAACAAGGAACTGCCCGGGATGATCCTGGGTATCGGTTCCGTCGTGGACCCGGGCACGGCCGCGATGTACCTGCAACTCGGAGCCAACTTCGTGGTGGGTCCCCTCTTCAATCCGGAAGTCGCCCCCATCTGCAACCGCCGTCTGGTCCCCTACTGCCCCGGCTGCGGCTCGGTGAGCGAGGTCGGCAAGGCCCAGGAGCTGGGATGTGACATCTGCAAGGTGTTCCCCGGCGATGTGCTCGGGCCCAAGTTCGTGAAAGGCCTGCGCGCCCCCATGCCCTGGAGCAACATCATGGTGACCGGTGGCGTGAAGCCTGAGAAAGAGAACCTCAAGGGCTGGTTCGACGCCGGCGTAACCTGTGTCGGGATGGGTTCGAACCTGTTCCCGAAGGAAATGATCGCCGCGGGAGACTGGGCAGGCATCACCGCCCTCTGCAAGAGCGCCCTGGAAATTATCAAGGAAGTAAGAAATTAAACGATACCTGATTATGAATACGCAACAAAAACTAATGACCAATTGGCGCTGGTGGCTCTGCTCGCTGCTGTTCGTGGCCACCACCGTGAATTACCTCGACCGCCAGGTGCTTTCCCTGACCTATGAGGAGTTTATCGCACCTGAATTTCACTGGAACGACGCCCATTATGGCACGATTACCAGTTTCTTCTCTATCTTCTACGCCATCGCCTGCCTCTTTGCAGGCAAGTTCGTGGACTGGATGGGCACGAAGAAGGGCTATCTCATCGCCATCGGCGTATGGTCGGCGGGCGCCTGCCTGCACGCGGCCTGCGGCTGGGGTACGGCCAGTCTTTTGGACGAAGTCGCCAACGCAAAGGCCCTGAAGGCCATTGAAGCGGGCAGTGACATCGCCCTGGCAGTATCTACCACATCCGTCTATCTGTTCCTGCTTTGCCGCGGTATCCTGGCCCTGGGTGAAGCCGGCAACTTCCCGGCCGCCATCAAGGTGACCGCCGAATATTTCCCGAAGAAGGACCGCGCTTTCGCGACCTCCATCTTCAATGCCGGCGCTTCTGTCGGTGCGCTCGCCGCTCCGCTGTGCATCCCGCCCCTCGCGGTGAAGTTCGGCTGGGAATGGGCGTTCATCATCATCGGCGGACTGGGCTTCATCTGGATGTTCTTCTGGACCTTCATGTATGACAAGCCCGAGAACAGCAAGCACGTGAACGAGGCGGAACTGGAATACATCCACCAGGATGACGCCGCCGAGGCGGCCGAGAAAGCCGCCATCGCCGCGCAGAAGGCCATCCCCTTCGGCAAGTGCTTCGGCTACAAGCAGACCTGGGCGTTCATCGTGGGCAAGTTCTTTACCGACGGCGTCTGGTGGTTCTTCCTGTTCTGGGCGCCGTCCTACTTCCACAACCAGTTCAACGCACCGGCCTCTACGCCGCGCGGACAGGCGCTGATTTTCACGCTCTATGCCATCGTGACTTTCATTTCCATCGGCGGCGGCTACCTGCCCAAGATTTTCGTGGACAAGAAGGGAATGAACCCCTATAACGGGCGGATGCTCGCGATGCTCATCTTCGCCTTCTTCCCCATCGCCGCGCTTTTCGCACAGCCCCTGGGAATGCGCTTTGACACGCCCTGGTGGCCGGCCATCCTGATCGGTCTTGCCGGTGCGGGACATCAGGCCTGGTCCGCGAACCTCTTCTCCACCATCGGCGATATGTTCCCCAAGAGCACCATCGCCACCATTACCGGTATCGGCGCCATGGCGGGCGGTGTAGGTTCGATGATCATCCAGAAAGCCGCGGGTAACCTCTTCACTTACGCGGAGGAAGCCGGCAGCGCCTTCACCTTCCTCGGCTTCGAGGGCAAGCCCGCAGGCTACTTCATCGTATTCTGCTTCTGCGGCATCGCCTACCTCGTGGCCTGGTCCATCATGAAGAGCCTCGTTCCGAAGTACAAACCTATCGAAGCATAAAGTGAAAAGAATCGCATTCGCGCTGTTGGCTGCCCTTCTGGTGGGGACACTTCCCTGCCTGGGCAAGGCGAAACCCAAACCCAAACCCGAAACCCTGCGGCTGCTCTACTGGAATATCCAGAACGGCATGTGGGACGGACAGAACGACAACTACGACCGTTTTGTCGAGTTCGTCAAGTCACAGGACCCGGACATCTGCGTCTGGTGCGAGGCTCAGTCCATCTGGCTGACCGACCTCCACGAAAAGATGCCGAAGGAAGAGCGCTACCTGGTCAATAACTGGGGAGAGCTGGCGGCCCGTTACGGACACGCCTACTGGGGAATCGGAGGCCATCGCGACAATTATCCGCAGGTCATCACCTCCAAATATCCGATTACCTACATTGCCAGGATCCTTGGGGAAAAGCCGAACCTGATTGTCGCGCACGGGGCCGGATGGGCCACCGTCGAAGTCGGCGGAAAGACCATCAATATCGTCACAGTCCACACCTGGCCGCACGGCTATGCCTATCGCGCGGAAGACAAGGAAGCCTCCAAGGCCGAGCAGGGCGGCGACAAGTACCGGGCGATGGAGGTCCAGTACATCTGCGAGCACACCATCGGAACGGTGCCCAAGGCAAAGGACCAGTTCTGGGTCATGCTGGGCGATTTCAACTCCCGCTCGCGGGTGGACAACGACCGTTACGGCTATGCGGAGGACGATCCGAAACTCCTGGTGCACGACTACATCCACAAGAACACGCCGTACATCGACGTCATCAAGGAAAAGTATCCGGATGAATTCAAGCCCAGCGTCGGCAGCGGGAAGGCCCGCATCGACTACGTCTATTGCACGAAGCCGCTCTATGACCGGATCATCTACGCCGACATCCTCTGGAACGACTACACGACTCCCGTCAAGGATGCGGTAGTAAGCAAGTTCTGGCGGCCCTCAGACCACCTTCCCATCCTTGTTGATTTCAGCCTGAAGTAGACTGAAAAATAATACTAAAGTAGTTTCGCGGCGAGCTCTGAGAGCTCGCTGCGTTCGCCTTTACGCAGGAAGACGTGCTGGAAGAGACGCTGTCCGAGCATCTTCTCCCCCAGGTGCGTAAGGCCGTTGGACCAGCGGTCCAGGTAGGGCTGGTCGATCTGGAAGATATCGCCCGTAAAGACCATCTTGGTGCCGGCACCCGCCCGGGTGATGATGGTCTTGATCTCGTGCGGGGTCAGGTTCTGCGCCTCATCGATGATGAAATAGCATTTCCCCAGACTGCGGCCGCGGATATAGGCCAGCGGTTCGATGATCAGTTTCTCCTTCGAGAGCATCCCCTCGAGTTTGAGCGCCTCCTTGGAAGAAGGCCGGAACTGCGCCTTGATGACATTGAGGTTGTCCATCAGCGGCTGCAGGAAAGGACTCATCTTGCTCTTCTGGTCGCCGGGCAGGAAGCCGATGTCCTGATTGCCCAGGATGACGGTCGGACGCGAAAGGATGATCTGTTCATATTCGCGCTCCTGCTCGAGGGCACAGGCCAGGGCCAGCAGGGTCTTGCCGGTCCCGGCGCCGCCGGTCAGGGACACCAGTTCCACCTCGGGATTCAGGCAGGCATCCATGGCGAAGCCCTGTTCCAGGTTGCGGGGACGGATGCCGTAGGCCTCGCGGTTGCGGACCAGCACCACCCGGTCGCGCTTCTCGTCGTAGCGGGCACAGACCGTCTCCTCCGAATTCTTCTCCCAGCGGAACTTGAAAAGTTTGTTGGCAAAGGGCTTGACCTTGACGCAATCCTGCCATTTCAGGGCGTTCTCGGGACCGTAAACCAGCTGCTGCAACTTCTCCGCGGGAAGCACGGATTCGGACACCTCACGCTGGGCTTCCTCGATCCGCGACTCGTCGAGCCGGTCGGTCAGGTAATCCTGCACCTCCATGCCCGCCGCCTTCGCCTTCATACGCAGGTTGATGTCCTTGGTCACCAGCGCCACGAAGCGTCCGGGACGGTTGTCCCGCATCCAGATGGCGGTGGCCAGGATGCGATGGTCGGCGATGTCGTTCTCGAAAAGGTCCGCAAGGGCGGGCGGGAAAGGATGATTGGGTTCGATCTTGATGCGGCCGAGTTTCCCGCCGATGGGAATGCCCTCCTCTCCGAACATCCTGCCCTCGGTAATGCGGTCCAGGTCGCGCATGAACGCGCGCGCATTGAAGGAAAGGGCGTCGTTGCCCTTCTTGAACTTGTCCAGTTCCTCGATGACGGCGATGGGGATCACGATGTCATTGTCCTGAAAGCGGCGGATAGCCTTGTGGTCGTGCAGGATAATGTTCGTATCCAGCACAAAGATCTTGCTTTTACCCATAATCAGTCCTCCCCTTCCGCACTGCGTTCACGCAGCAGCGCGTCCAGTATATTTTGGATGCCGGATTTTCCGGCGGCACCCAGACGGATTTTCTTCGTCCCCGGGACGGGATGCCCCAGCGGGAAGTATACGATATCCTGGAGCAGCATTTCGGCATCCAGGTAATCGAAATCGGTATCGCGCAATTGCAGGATCGCACCGGGCACCTCGGCGAAGAGGATACGCGCCAGGCAGTTCTCCTGATAATAGCCCATCAGTTCGGACAGGTCGATCTGCGCGCCGCAGCCGCCCTCGGCCATCCTTTCGAGCGTAGGGAGCAGACCGCCGTCGCAGACCGTCACGCCCGCCACGGCCACGCCGTCCTCCACCAGTTCCCGCACCAGTTCGTAACTGTCCATGAAATAGTCCGGATCTTCGAGTTGCGGGCAGGGACCGCCCGTACCTAGCGCCTGGGCCAGCAGGGAGCCGCCCAAGCGGAAATCCGCCGTTTCGAAGGGGATATAGACGAGCCAGTCGCGCGCATCGGGAAGGATTACGGGGGAACAGGCCCGGGCCGTCGCAAGCCGTGCGCCCGCCGTCCGGTAAGGCAGCACCAGGGCGCTGTCCTCGTCCAGGGAGTCCCCGCTCAGGCGCGTCTTCAGCGTCAGGGTGTCGCGACCGCGCGAAACAGTAGCCCCATAGGCCGAAAGTTTCACGCCCAGCCTGTCCAGATAATCGGCCAGCGCAGCGACGGACTTGTAAAAGGCGGCCGCACTGCCGGTCCGGGAAAGATTCACCTGCCACTGCGCCCGGACACAGAGATCGCCCAGCCGGAAATGTCCCTTGCGCCAGAGCGGCGCCATCAGGGCTTCGGCCAGGCGGCATTTCGTCCAGGATCCGGGATGTTGGAGAGAAAGCGAGCGCTTCAGGCGTTTGAGCCGCTCCAGAAGCTGATAGACATCCGTTTCCGCCAGGTTGACCGGGTCGAAATCCGGTTCCACGGACTCATCCATCAGGGAATCCACGGGCGCGGATATCTCCGCAGGGTGCTCCGCCACCACAGCCAGCAGGGCTTCCGGGGTCAGGGCTTCCGGGACACCGTCGATGATAAAACGGGAACGAAACAGTCGCTCGCTATCCATAACAAGGACCAAGATACGGATTATTTTTCAAGATTCAAAGCCTCAAGGGCCTCTGCGACGGTAAAGGTGCTTCCGCCGATATAGACCAGCGCAGCGGATACTGCGGCGGCATCGCGCAAGGCGGCGGAAAGGGCTTCCGCCACACTCCCATAGGCCTCCATCGCAAAATCCGGATGCAGCGCGCGCAGGCGTTCCAGCAGCAGCGGGGCGCGCAGGGCCCGCTCCCCTTTCGGCGCAGCCAGATACCAGGAAGCCGATGCGGGCATATACGGCGCCACAGCGTCCAGGTCCTTGTCCGCCATAATGCCGAACACGAGGAAGAGCGGCCGCCCGGAAGCACTGAGCCGCGCGAAATTCTCCTTGAGGGCCGGCGGATTATGGCCGATGTCGGCGATGACTTCCGGCTGCTCGAGCAGGCGCTCCCAACGGGCGTGAAAGCCCGTCCGCGCAGCGGTAGCGGCAAGGGCATCCGCCGATACGGGCTCGCCGAGCAGGTGCAGCGCACAGAGCACGGTCCGGAGGTTCTCCCCCTGGCAGGGACCGCGAAGGTCCAGGCGCTCGGTCAGCGCTTCATCGGCAGCGGCCTCCACATCGGCAAAATGCAGCGGCGCACGGACGGCTGCGGCAGCGGCGCGGAATACAGGCTCCGTCTCCGCATCGCGGCTTGCGACGAGGGCAGGGACCCCCGCCTTGAAGATGCCGGCTTTCTCGGCGGCGATTTTCGGGCGCGTATCGCCCAGCAGCGCGCAGTGGTCCAGGCCGATGCTGGTAATGATGCTCAACTCCGGGGTAATGATATTGGTGGAATCGAGCCGGCCGCCCAGACCGGTCTCGATGACCGCCGTGTCCACTCCCTGCGAGGCAAACCACAGGAAGGCCATCCCGGTCGTAATCTCAAAGAAAGAAAGCGGCTCCAGCAGGGATGTGCGCTCCGTCAGGAAAGCCTCCACCCACGCTTTGTCGGGCATCGTGAAATGTCCGTCCGGATGAATGATCTTCATCCGCTCCCGCCAGTCCAGCAGGTGCGGCGAGGTATAGAGTCCCACGGGGCCGCGGGTCGCCGCCAGCGTCGATGCGAGCATCGAGCAGACCGAGCCCTTGCCGTTCGTCCCCGCCACGTGGATGCAGCGGTAGGCCTGCCAGGGATGGCCCAGGGCCGCGTCGAAGTCCTGCATCGCCGCCAGCCCCGGCTTATAGGCAGCGCCGCCGAAGCCCGCCGTCTGCACACTCGGATGCCGCCGGAACAACTCCTGTATCAATTCATTATATGTCTTCCGGTTTTTCATTTGGCATCCTTTCTCTTATTGAAAAACTGCCACTTGTGGCACTTGTTGCTTCGCAACCCTATCCGGGTAAATGTGCCCCAAGTGGCAGTTTTCACATATCAATAAATTACCAACAGAAGGCAACGCTCCAGCCAAGATGGAAAGCAGGCGGGAGCGGGGTCCACCAATCCGCCTCCACAAACAGTTTCAACTTATAAAAATCGGAGGTCACGACCGCCACACCGGCACCGCCGACCACATCGCCGGCCCAGCCGCCTCCCTGTTCCGGGCCCGCACCGCCAAGCATATAGACATCGAAGCCGAAACGCGGGTCGATGGGGAAAGTCCAGGCGCCGCCGCCCAGGAACGAATAGCGGTTGTGGTCCCGCTCGCCGTTCACATAGCGGAGCGACAGGGCAGAGGCCCTCGCCCGCAGGGAAGGGCCCTCGGGCACCCCCTTTGAAAGACGGTGCAGCGGGGCGTTGAACTGCAGCGCGGCCATACCGCCCCGGTACGGCAGAAGTCCCGCGTCCATGCCGGAGCGCTCCCCCGTCGGGAAACTGGTCCCGTAAATCCACTCCACGTTCCAGCCCGAGGAAAAGGGCACCAGGAAATCCCGGTCTTCATACACATCCGTCAGGCCTTTCTCCTTCCAGATCAAACTGTTGAGCCAATAGCCCAATTCCACCGCCCCGATGCCGAAGACCATCCCGAACATCGTGTCGGACATATAGTGCCAGCCGGTCGCCACCCGCTGGACGGCGGTCAGCATCGCCAGGGAATAAGCGCCGATACTGTACCAGGGACTGCGCCAGCCATATTCGTGATGCATATAGGTAGCGGAGGCGAAAGCGAGCGTCGTATGACCGGAGGGGAAGGAATGGTTGTCGTTGCCGTTGGGACGCTCGCGGCCCGTCAGGTACTTGAATCCCTGGGAAATGCCGACGGACAAGGCGGCTCCCATCGCCACCTCGGAAAAGAAGCGCCCCCAGGTCGTACGGCCCTTCACCCCGGCCACTTTCAGACCGAGCACGGTAGCCGCAGGGACATACTGGATATAATTGCCGAAATTGCCCGTCTCCCAGGTACGCCCGTCAAGGCCGGGAAAGGCGTTGTTGCGGATCGCGGTGACATCGGCATCGAAATCATATTGGGCCCGAAGGCTCACCGGGACCGCCAGTAAGCAGAGAATAAGGGCTATAAAGAGCTTGAACCGCACCTTAGCCTTCTTTCTTTTCTTCCGCGAGGAAGAATTTCCAATGGAACAGCAGCAGATAGATGGCGCCGACGGTCACGCAGGAATCGGCGAAATTAAACACGGGCTCGAAGAAGACGAAATTTTCCGTACGGATGATGGGGAAATAGAACATATCCACCACCTTCCCCTGCAGGAAAGGCGCGTGCGGCGTAAAAATCAAGCCGTAGAAGAGGCAGTCGATGATATTGCCCAGGGCGCCGGCGTCGATGAGCGTCAGTCCGGCCAGGACACCGCCGGGAATCTCCGGACGACGGCTGAGACGGGCGATCCAGACCGTCAGGGCGCCGAAGAGGCCGATACGGAAAAGGCTCAGCAGATACTTTCCCCACACCCCGCCGAATTTCATCCCGAAGGCAAAGCCCTCGTTCTCGACGAAGCAGAGGCGGAACCATTCCCCGATGACCATGATCTGCTCCCCGAGCGTCATATGCTCCTTGACCAGGATCTTGATGACCTGGTCAATCACGACAAGCACGAGGCCCAGCAAAAGGAGCCGGGCTCCCCTGGAGAGTCTTCCTTTCAATTCCTTCCGGATTTGGCGAGCATTTCCTTCGCCTCTACGGTCAGGGTCGCGTGGGGGACGAGGCGCAGCCTCTCCTTGGGAATGAGTTTCCCGGTCACGCGGCAAATGCCGTAAGTTTTGTTCTCAATCCGCACGAGTGCCGCCTCCAGGTTCTGGATGAACTTGTACTGGCGCTGGGCCATCTGGCTCGCCTCCTCTTTGGAGAGTTGGTCGGCACCGTCATCCTCCACCGTCCGGAAGGAGGGTGAAGTATCGTCGGTACCGTTAGAGGTGGCATGCATCACGACCTCACGGAGCGTGGCGTACTCTTTCTTCGCCTTGTCAAGCATTTCGACGATAATCGCCTTGAACTCGGCAAGCTCCTCATCGGAGTAACGTGTTCTGGTGTCTTCTGCCATCTTGTTTGCGTTTTATCGGGTTATCTTTATTTTAATGGAACTGTCGTCCCACTCCACGGAGGCGGCGTCTGCGGGAGCCTCGGAGAGGGCCTGCAGTTCGACCTGCGTGGACAGGGTCTGGGACGCGACATAATCTTTGAAACGGGCAAGCGACTCGCCGATCTTCACGGCGGCCTCGCCGTCCGCATAAATCACGGTACGGATACGGTCCGTCACCGCCAGGCCGGTCTCCTTGCGGAGGTTCTGGATGGGACGGATCAGTTCGCGCGCGGTGCCTTCCTGCACAAGCTCCGGCGTCAGGGTGACGTCCAGGGCGAGGGTCAGCGGCCCTTCGGAAGCCACGAGCCAGCCGGGCATGTCCTCGGACTGGATTTCGTAATCCTCCTTGGCGAGCAGCACGGTCCCGCCGGGCAGGGCGAGGCTGTAATCGCCTTCGCTGCGGTCCATCGCGGCGATGGTCTGCTGGTCCAGGGTGGCGAAGGCCGCGGAAATCTCCTTCATCTGCTTGCCGTACTTCTTGCCGAGGGTACGGAAATTGGGTTTGGCCTTGCGGGTAATCAGCCCCGTGGCATCCGTGACGAACTCCAGTTCCTTGACATTCACTTCCGCCAGCAGGAAGCGGCGGACCGCTTCGAGGCGCTGCTGCATCTGCTCTCCCGTCACCGGAACGAGCAGCTTCGGCAGCGGCTGCTTGACATTGATACCCACCTTCTTGCGGAGCGCAAGCACCATCGAGCTGGCTTTCTGCGCCAGGGCCATACGCGCTTCGAGTTCCGTATCGATAAGCGCCTTGTCGGCCTCGGGCATCCGTTCGAAATGCACGCTCTGCGCGCCGGGGACGAGGTCGGTATAGAGTTCATCGGAATAGAACGGGGCGATCGGGGCGGAAAGCAGCGCGACCGTCCGCAGCACCTCATAGATGGTCTGGTAGGCGGAAAACTTATCGTCGTCCATCCCCTGGCCCCAGATGCGCTTCTTGTTGAGGCGCAGGTACCAGTTGCTGAAATCGTCGCAGACGAAATCCTGAATCAGACGGCCTGCCGTCGTGATATCGTAATCTTCGTAAGCGGCGCGTACGCCGTTCACCAGGGTATTCAGCCGGCTCAGCATCCAGCGGTCGAACTCCGGACGGGCGGCCACCGCGGGGGCGGCGGGATCGAAGCCGTCGATATTGGCATAGACCGCGAAGAGCGAATAGGAATTATAGAGCGTTCCGAAGAACTTGCGGCGGATCTCATCGACCCCCGCCTCGTCGAAACGAAGATTGTCCCAGGGCTGGGCGTTGGTCAGCATATACCAACGCAGCGCATCCGGTCCGAACTTGTCCAGTTCGCTGAAAGGATCGACGGCGTTCCCGAGCCGCTTGCTCATCTTGTCGCCATTCTTGTCGAGCACCAGACCGTTGGAAATCACGCGCTTGAACGCCGGGGTTCCGCTGATCATCGTATGGATGGCATGCAGGGTATAGAACCAGCCGCGGGTCTGGTCCACGCCCTCCGCGATGAAATCGGCGGTAGCGCCGAAGTCCGGCGTGTCGATACCGCGCAGGCCCGTCTGGGCATAGGGCATGGCACCGGAGTCGAACCAGACGTCGATCAGGTCGCTCTCACGCTTCATCGGACGGCCGCTGGGGCTGACCAATATAATATCGTCCACATAGGGACGGTGCAGGTCGATCTTGTCCGGATGGGCCTTGAAGGGATTTTCCGCCATCAGTCCGGCGGCCACGGCCTTGTCCGTCTCCTCGCTCAGTTCCTTCACGCTGCCGATGCAGATCTCCTCCTTCCCGTCCTCCGTGCGCCAGATGGGCAGCGGGGTTCCCCAGAAGCGGCTGCGGCTCAGGTTCCAGTCCTGGATATTCTCCAGCCACTGTCCGAAGCGGCCCGTTCCGGTGGATTCGGGCTTCCAGCTGATCTCCTTGTTGAGCGCCACCATCTGCTCCTTGACCGCCGTCGTGCGGATGAACCAGGCATCCAGCGGGAAATAGAGCACGGGCTTGTCGGTACGCCAGGAATGGGGATAACTGTGCGTATGTTTCTGAATCTTGAAGGCCTTCCCCTGCTGCTTGAGCATCACGCAAAGGTCCACGTCGAGGGTCGGCGCATCCGCGGGAAGGCTGTCGTCGAAAGCGTTCTTGACATAGCGGCCCGCATATTCGGCATACTCCGGGGATACGAACTCCGCCACATACGCGGGGTCCAGGTCCTCCAGCGCATAGAAGCGCCCGCTGCGGTCCACCAGCGCCTGGCGGCGGCCGTCGCGGTCCAGCGCCATCATCGGCGGGATACCCGCGGCTTCGGCCACTTTCTTATCGTCCGCACCGAAGGTCGGCGCGATGTGCACGATGCCGGTTCCCTCGTCCGTCGTCACATAATCGCCGGCGATGACGCGGAACGCATCCCCCTCGAGGGGCTGGAACCAGGGAATGAGCTGCTTGTAGCGCATCCCCACGAGTTCGCGGCCCTTCAGGCTGCCGGGCAGCACTTCGTACGGGATTTTCCCGCCGAAGAGCGAGGCGACCAGGTCCTTCGCGACAATATAGGTAGCGGGAGCGCCGCTGTAAGGGTTCTCCGAGCGCACCTTCACATAGTCGATGTCCGGTCCCACGCAGAGCGCGGTGTTCGAAGGCAGGGTCCAGGGCGTGGTGGTCCAGGCGAGGAAGTAAAGGCCTTCCTCCCCTTCCACCTCGAACTGCACGGTCACCGTCGTATCGGTCACGTCCTTGTAGCAGCCGGGCTGGTTGAGTTCGTGGGAACTGAGCCCCGTACCGTCGGACGGGGAATAGGGCTGGATCGAATAGCCCTTGTAGAGCAGCCCCTTCTCATAAATGCGCTTGAGGAGCCACCAGAGGGTCTCGATATAGCGGTTGTCGTAGGTGATGTACGGGTCCTTCATATCGACCCAGTAACCGATGCGCTCGGTCATATTCACCCACTCGGCGGTATATTTCATCACTTCGGCCCGGCAGGTGGCATTGTATTCCGCCACGCTGATGCGCGTACCGATATCTTCCTTGTGGATGCCCAGTTTCTTCTCCACGCCGATCTCGACGGGAAGGCCGTGGGTATCCCAGCCTGCGCGGCGGCGGACCTTGAACCCGGTCTGGGTCTTGTAGCGGCAGACCGCATCCTTGATGGAACGCGCCATCACGTGATGGATGCCCGGCATGCCGTTCGCCGACGGAGGGCCTTCAAAGAAAATGAATTCGGGCGCTCCCTCGCGCAATTCCAGGGACTTTTCAAAAGCCCCCTGCTTCTTCCACCGGTCCAGGATACGGGAACCGGTCCCTACCAAATCCAAGCCCTTGTATTCTTTGAATGTCATAACTTTTTCACTAAATTTGCACCGCAGGGATTCACACGATTTATCTCGCAAAAGTAATCAATTCCCCGCTTTTATACAAATATATGGGAATAACTGACATCATCCTTCTGGCCTGCTATATTCCGGGCATCATCCGGGGCATCCTGAAGGGCTTTGTAGAGCAGGCGGTGGCCTTCTTTTCCATCCTGCTGGGGGTGTGGCTCGCCTGCCGTTTCAGCGCCCGTGCCTCCGCCTGGCTCTCCACCTGTATTCCCTGGAAGCCGGAGCTGCTGCGTGCCGCCACCTTCGTCATCATCGTCATCCTGACCATCCTCGTCTTTTTCCTGATCGGAAGACTGCTGACCAAAGTCATCAAGATTTCCACGCTGGGCTGGCTCAACCGCCTGCTGGGCATCCTGCTGGGCATCGTGGTCACCACCCTGATCCTCGGCGTGGTGGTCACGGCGGTGGACGCCTTCAACGCCCACTGGGGACTGATCAAGCCGGAGACCCTGAACGAGAGCCCCGTCTGGTGCGCCCTGCGCCAGTTCGCCGCCGCCGTCTTCCCCTCCATCAAACAATTGATTGTCACCGGTCATGTCTAGGATACTGCTGATCGAGACCTCTACCGCACGCTGTTCCGCAGCCCTTTCCGAAGACGGGAAGGTCCTGTGCGCCCGGCAGAGCGCGGAGCCCCGCGCCCACGCCGCCATGACGGCGGTTTTCCTGAAAGAGATTCTGGATGAATGCGGCTTGCGCGCCGCGGACTGCGACGCCGTCTGCGTCAGCGCCGGCCCGGGTTCCTACACCGGCCTGCGCGTAGGCTCATCGACGGCCAAGGGCATCTGCCTGGCAGCCGGTCTGCCCCTGCTGGCGCTCGGCACGCCGGACATCCTCGCCGCCCAGGCGCTGGGAGAAGGACTGCTGCCCGAGGGCTGCCGCTACATCATCCCGATGCTGGACGCCCGCCGGATGGAGGTCTATACCGCCCTGTTCGATGCCAAAGGGCAAAGGCTGTCCGACACGCAGGCGATGGTGGTGGATGAAGATAGTTACCGGGCGCAGCGCGAGGAAGGTCCAGTGCTCTTCATCGGCGACGGCGCCGCCAAGTGCGCATCCCTGCTGGGAGGGCCGCAGACGGCCTTCGTGCAGGTCTGCCCGGCGGCTTCGGCGATGGCCGTTCCCGCACAGGCGGCCTTCGACGCCCGCCGTTTCGAGGATCCGGCCTATTTCGAGCCTTTCTACCTAAAGGATTTTGTTGCGACAAAAGGGAAAAATTTATTAAATTCGGGCCATGAAAGTATTTGATGTCATTATCGTAGGCGGCGGAATCACCGGTGCCGCGACGGCGCGTGACTGCGCGATGCGGGGGCTTTCGACCCTGCTCATCGAGCGCAGCGATATTTGCGACGGGGCCAGCGGGCGGAATCACGGCCTGCTGCACAGCGGTGCCCGCTATGCCGTCACGGACAAGGAAGGGGCGGAGGAATGCATCCGCGAAAACAAGATCCTGCGCCGGATCGCCTCCAACTGCGTCGAACCGACGGGAGGACTGTTCATCACCCTGCCCGGCGACAGCCTCGAATACCAGGAGAATTTCATCAAATGCTGCCTCGAAGCCGGCATAGAGGCCGAGGCGATATCCCCCAAGGAAGCGCTCCAGATGGAGCCTGCGGTCAACCCGACGCTGATCGGCGCCGTCAAAGTGCCCGACGCTTCCGTCGATCCCTTCCGGCTCACGGACGCCAACATCATCGACGCGATGCGGCACGGGGCCACCATCCTGAAATTCCATACCGTGACGGGCTTCGTCCGCAGCGGCGACCGCGTCTGCGGCGTCAAGGTCTCCAAGCCCGGCGATATCCGCAGCCGCGAGTTCCGCGCCCGCATCGTCGTACTGGCGGCAGGCATCTGGACGGCGGGGCTGGCGCGCGAAGCCGGCATCAACATCGGCATGCTCCCCAGCAAGGGGGCGCTCATCATCTTCGGCCACCGCGTGGCGGGAATGGTGATCAACCGCTGCCGGAAGCCCTCCAATGCCGATATCCTCGTTCCGGGCGACGTCGTCAGCGTCCTTGGGACCACCTCCGACAAAGTGCCCTTCGAGGGCATCGACGATATGCGGGCCACTCCGGAAGAAGTGGACCTGCTGCTGCGCGAGGGCGTATCGCTCGTCCCCGCCCTATCCCATACCCGCATCATCCGCGCCTACGCGGGTGTCCGCCCGCTGGTGATGGCGGACGGAGACGGAGACGGACGCAGCGTCAGCCGCGGCATCGTGGTACTGGACCACGAGACCCGCGACGGCGTGCCCGGCCTGATCACCATCACCGGAGGCAAACTCACGACCTGCCGCCTGATGGCGGAGATGGTCACCGACGCCGTCTGCGACAAACTCGGCGTAAAGGCGGTCTGCGAGACGGCCCTGCGTCCCCTGCCCGGTTCCGGGAAGGCGCACAAGGAGGAAGGCGAGGTGCCTTACTTCAAACGCGCCGCCATCGGCCGGCACGGCACCGAGGTCAGCCGGATGGATTTCGACCTCGGCCACGAAATCATCTGCGAATGCGAGCAGGTGACGCGTGCGGAAATCCGCTATGCGGTCAAGACGCTCGGGGTACGGAACATCTCCGACCTGCGCCGGCACACCCGCATCGGCATGGGCACCTGCCAGGGCTCGTTCTGCATCAAGAAAGTGGCGGAAGTGCTCGCGGAAGAACTGGGACAGCCGCTGCGCGAAAAGGAATTTATCGACGAATACCTGCAGGAACGCTGGAAAGGCATCACCCCGGTCATCTGGGGCGATTCCCTGCGGGAGGCCGAATATATGCAAAGAACGCACAAAGATGAAATTTGACGCCGTAGTTATCGGGGGCGGGAAAGCCGGGTGCGAAGCCGCCTCCCTCCTGCTGGATGCGGGCCTGAAGGTCTGCCTCGTTTCCGCGGGGCTGACCATGGATGCCGAAAGCACGGACCCCTGGGCGGCCGTCCGGGCCATTGCCCGCCGCGGCGCCGTCGTCCTGCGCGGAGACACGGCGGTAAGTGCCGACCTCAAAGCGGAAACCGTGCTTTCCGTACACACCGAATGCCTGGAAGAGGAGCCGCTGGAAGCGCGACTTTTCATCCTCGCCACCGGCAAGTACTTCAGCCGCGGACTGCTGGCCGATATGGAGCGCATCTACGAACCGGTCTTCGGCGCCGATGTGGATTATATCCCCGGCCGGGAGAACTGGTACGACAGCGATTTCAGCGCGCCGCAGCCTTTCCTGGGCTTCGGCGTGAAGACCGACGCGCAGGGACGCGTGCTGATCGGCGGAAAAACCATGAAGAACCTCTATGCCACCGGCGACATCCTCGCAAAGGGCGCGCAGGCGGCATCCATTGAAGCAATCGCAAGCGAATATGCAGGAAAGTAACATCAGCGCAGGAAACCTGGAACAGTGCCTGAAGTGCAACCTCTGCACCCTGGTCTGTCCGATGATGGCCGTGAACGGTCATTACCCGGGCCCCAAGAAGGCCGGCCCGGACGGGGAACGCTACCGGCTCAAGGATCCCCAGTACTATGACTATGCCCTGAAGTACTGTCTCAACTGCAAGCGCTGCGAGGTCTCCTGTCCTTCCGGCGTGAAGATCGGGGACATCATCCAGTCAGCGCGGCTGCGCTACGGCGGACACAATCTGCGGGACTGGGCGCTGGCGAACACCGACCTGGTGGGCAGCCTCGCCTCCCCCTTTGCCCCCCTCGTGAACGGCGTGCTGGGACTGCGGCCCGTCAAGACGCTGATGCATTCCTGGATGGGTGTGGATTCACACCGGACCTTCCCCGCGTACAGCGCCCGGAAATTCTCTTCCTGGATGCGCAAGCAGGACCAGAGCCGCTTCGACAAGTTCGTGACCTTCTTCCACGGCTGCTATGTCAACTACAATTATCCGCAACTCGGCAAGGACCTGGTCAAACTGGTGAATGCCGCGGGTTACGGAGTACATCTGCTGGAGAAGGAGAAATGCTGCGGCGTGGCGCTGATGAGCAACAGCATGGGCGACCGGGCGCGCCGGCAGGGAGAGATCAACCTCGCCTCGATGCGCAAGGCCATCGCCGCGGGAGAAGACATCCTGACCGTCTCCTCCACCTGCACCTTCACGATGCGCGACGAATATCCCCACGTGCTCGGGCTGGAGAACGCCGATGTCCGGCCGCATCTCTACCTGCTTTCCAAGTGGCTGTATCAGAAGATGGAGCGCGGCGAGGTCAAGCTGAAGTTCCGCAAGGACCTGCACCTGAAAATCGCCTATCACACCGCCTGCCATATGCAGAAACTGGGTTGGCGCAACTATACGCTGGAACTGCTCCGGAAGATTCCCGGGGTGGAACTGGTGGAGATGGAGCAGCAGTGCTGCGGCATTTCCGGAACCTTCGGCTTCAAGAAGGAGAATTACGGCTACTCGCAGGCCATCGGCGGCCGGCTCTTCGACGAGATCGGCGCGGCGCGCGTGGCACTGGGCGCCCAGTCCGACCCGGGCTTCGTGGTCTGCACGGAATGCGAGACCTGCAAATGGCAGATCGAGATGAGCACCGGCGTTCCCGTCATGAACCCGGTCTCCATCCTCGCCATGGCGCTGGAATAGCGCCTTTTACGACAAATCAATAAAGGATTGCGGAAAGGGTGCGGCGCAGTGCCGCAGGCCCTCCGATGGTCTTTTGCAGGACCTCGCCGCCGGAGATGAGATAGGTGGCGGGCAGGCTGGTCACATTGTAGGTCGCCAGCGCAGGCGAAGCCGTGCCTTTCCCGTCGTTGACGTTCACCCAGGGCAGTTTCTGTGCGTGGACCACGGAACCCCAGCGGACCTTGTCCGCGTCGATGCAGACGGAATAGATTTCCAGTCCGCTGGAATGGTATTCATCGTACAGGGGTTTCAGCACATCGATGTTGAACATCCGCTGCGAAGGCTCGGCACTGGTCCAGAAATGCAGGAGCACGGCCTTGGACTTCAGGGAAGAAAGCCGGCATTTCTGCCCGTGGATGTCGGGCAATTCCAGATCCGGGTAATCCAGCTGGCCCGCAGCGCCGATCTGCATCTGGAGATCCAACGCCTGGGTGCGGCGCTCCGCCTCCTTGCACAGCGCCTTGACATAGCGGGATTCGGGATAAAGCCCCGAGAGCGTATCCGCCGCCGCCTGGAAAAGGACGGCATCGGTAGGCCGGTTAAAGACCGGAGTCTGGTCGCTGATGCGTTCGTAGAGAACGGGAATGACCACCAGCGAATGGATATTGGAGACGACGCGGCGCACCGCTCCGCGGTAATGCTGCACATAGAGCGCGCCCATCTCCCGACCGTCCTGCGAGGCCGCGAAGGCGGTGATGAAATCGGCATAGGCCTTTTCCGCGACACGGAGCGTGTCGCACTGCGGTGAGCCCGAAACGCTGTAGCGGCCGAGCGTATCGGCCTCCAGGCTTACCCGGTCCCCTGCTTCCAGGAGCAGAGAGGCGATGCGTTTCTCGCCGTAAAAGAGGTAGAAGAATTCCGGCTGCCCCGGAGCGACCTGCGGTTTGAAACTGACGCGGCCGCGACGGTCCGTCGTCAGCGTATCCAGGATACGATAGACGTTCATATCCAGCTGCCGGAGGGTGAGCTGCGAGGCGGCGGGCGCATCCAGCGTCACATCCACGCGCACGCCCCTGGCACAGGAAACGAGGGCCAGCAGGCAGAGGAGAAGGAAAGTCCTACAACTTCTCATACTCGGCAAGGATGGCGGCTGCCGTTTCCTTCATCTGCTCCGGCGTAAACTCGGGACGCTTCTTGCGGAAATCCATATCCCCTTCCGTCTGCAGCGGAACGAGGTGGATGTGCGTATGGGGCACTTCCATGCCCAGCACGGCCACGCCCACGCGCTGGCAGGGCACCGCCGCCTTCAAGGCTACGGCCACCTTGCGCGCAAAGGCCCAGAGACGCCCGTAGAGCGCCTCGTCCAGATGGAAGAGATAATCATCCTCCACCTTGCGGGGAATCACGAGGGTATGCCCCTTGGCGAGGGGGCTGATATCCAGAAAGGCGTAGAACTCTTCGTTCTCCGCCACTTTGTACGAGGGAATCTCCCCCGCTGCAATCTTGGTAAAAATCGTAGCCATCAGAGGGAAATGTCAAGGATCTTGAACTTCAGGATGCCGGAGGGGACGCGCGCTTCCACGGTCTCCCCTTTCGCGTGGCCCAGCAGGGCCTTGGCGATGGGCGTGGTGGCGGCGAGCCTGCCCTGGGAGAAATCCGCCTCCTTCTCGCCTACGATGGTGAATTCCATCACCTGGCCGGCGGAGAGGTTCTCCACCTTGACCTTGTTCAGCATCTGTACCTTGTCCGTGCCGATGGCGGAGCCGTCCACCACCTTGGCATTGATGAGCGTGTCCTGCAGACGGGCAATCTTGAGTTCCAGCAGGCCCTGCGCTTCGCGGGCGGATTCATATTCTGCATTTTCCGAGAGGTCGCCTTTCTCACGCGCCTCGGCAATGGCGGCGGCGATGACAGGACGCTGTGCAATGGCCTCCGCAAGTTCTTTCTTCAAATTCTCGAGCCCTTCCTGGCTCAGATAATGCACTTCTGACATATCTAGTTATTAAAGTCAACAAAAAGGAGTCCCGCCTTGGCGGCAGAACCCTTCTCACTGCAAAGATAGCAAACGGTTTTGATATTTCCTAATCCTTCCCCCGCGAAAGACGGCGGAATTCCGCCTTCGCCCGGGCCACCTGTTTGCGGTATTCCTCACTGCATTGCAGACGTGCATAACCGATGGCTGCCGCCTTGGCGCTGATGTCCACGTCGCTCTGCCAGTGCGCCCCCGCGATGACGCGGCTTTCGCCATAGACGCCGGCCCGTGCGAAGAGGGCCTGGACGGCTGCAGGGTTGATTTCCGTCAGGATCAGCGCGACGCTCCAGCCCCTGATGGTATGGCCGGAAGGGAAGGAACCCTCGCCGGTGAGCAGGGGACGTTCGCTTTCGTCCAGCAGGCTCTCGCTCAGCCTTTCGAAGGGACGCTTGCGGGCATAATAGGCCTTGGGGCGGACGCGGACCTGCTCGATGGTGGAAACGCCGCGCTCCAGCAGCGTATAGATCTCCGGCGTCTTCTCCCGCGAAAGGGCATAGCCGAAGGGCTCATTGAAAAGCAGGAACAGGGTATCCAGCTGCCAGACGGCATCGCGTACGGCGATGGCGGCACGCTCCGGATCCTGACGCTGCTGCTTGCCCCAGTAAAAGCGCAGTACATCCACGCCGAAGGCAGGATCCAGCGAATCGGGCGGGGCGGGCAGGCAGGGCACCAGGTCGGGCATTTCGTCCATCGTCAGATAAGGTTGTACCTGCGCACGGCTGCCCAGGGGCAGCAACATCAGCAGGGCCAGGGAAAAAGTCAAAAATTTTGCGTTCATAGTTATCATTATGGGTTATAATTCATCCAGGACGGCCTGCGCGCAGACGCAGCCGAAAACGGTGGGCAGGTAGGAAAGGGTGCCCACATTGGATTTCTTGTTGCGGCCCTCCTCCATCACGACGGCCGATTCGAGCGGCACTTCCTCGGAATACACCGCCTTGAAGCCCTCGCGGATGCCCAGTTTATGGAGCCGCTTGCGGAGCATATGCGCCAGCGGGCACTGGCGGGTCCGGGAAATATCGGCGATGCGCACCGCCGTCGCGTCCCGCTTGGCACCGCTGCCCATCGAACTGACCAGCGGGATGCCGGCTTTCAGGCAATGCTGGATCAGGGCGATCTTGGGACTGAGGGTGTCGATGGCATCAACCACATAATCCAGCGTCGGGGGCAGCAGCGCGGCCACATTCTCTTCGCAAAGGAACTCGCGCAGCAGATGCAGGCGGATATCGGGATTGATATCGCGCAGGCGCGCCGATACCACTTCCGTCTTGAAAGCCCCTACCGTCGAACTGAGGGCGCAGAGCTGCCGGTTGCGGTTAGTGTCGGAGACCGTGTCGCTGTCGATGAGAGTAAGGGTGCCGACGCCGGCGCGGGCCAGCATTTCAGCGGCCGCACCGCCGACTCCGCCCAGCCCGACGACGGCCACGTGGGAACGGCTGAGCCGCTCCATCGCATCTTCACCCAGCAGCAATGCTGTCCTTTCCGTCCAATCGCTCATATTGTGCAGACCTGCAACAAGGGCGTAAAGACTGTGGCAGGTTGTCTTCTGCGACCATTTACCCGGATAGGGTTGCGGAGCAACAGGGAGCAGAAGATATCTGACACAGTCAGCCCTTGTTGTTAAATACTGAAATTATGGTAATGCGGGCCAAAGCGCTCGAAGGCGGCGCGGTCGAGGGCCTCGCGGTCGTCGGGATGGGCGATGCTGATGAGCAGTTTCGCCCGCTCCTGCAGGGAACGGCCGTAGAGATCCACCGCACCGTACTCCGTGACTACCCAGTGGGCATCGGCGCGCGGGGTCACGACGCCGCCGCACTCGTGGATCGCCGGAACGAGCTTGCTCATCCCCTTGTTGGTGCGGGAAGCGAAGGCGATGATGGACTTGCCGCCTTCGGACATCGTCGCGCCGCGCACGAAATCGAGCTGTCCGCCGGTGCCGCTGAAGATGCGCGTGCCGATGGAATCGGCCACCACCTGGCCGGTCAGGTCCACCTCGACGGCGGAGTTGATGGCCTTCATATGCGGGTTGCGGGAAATGACCCAGGGGTCGTTGGTGTATTTGATGTCCTTCATCAGGACGTCAGGGTTGTTGTCGATAAAGGAATAGACCTCCTGCGAGCCCAGCAGGAAGGAGGCCACGACCTTGCCCGTATCAATCTTCTTGCAGGCGCCGTTGATCACGCCGGCCTTGATGAGGCGCAGCAGGCCGTCTGCAAACATCTCCGTGTGCAGGCCGAGGTTCTTATGGGAACCCAACTGCCCCGCCAGGGCGTTCGGCAGGGCGCCGATGCCCATCTGGATGCAGTCCCCGTCATCGACGAGCGCCGCGCAGTTCTTTCCGATCAGCACCTCGGTCGGCGTAGGCTCGGCAAAACCGGCGGTCACCAGCGGCGTATCGTCCTCCACCAGATAGTCGAACTGGTCCAGGCTGACGAGGTCTCCGTAGGCGAAGGGAACGTTCGGGTTCACCACGCCGATGACGATGTCCGCACTCTCGATGGCGGCGACGGAGCAGTCCACGGAGGTGCCGAGGCTGACCATCCCGTCGGCATTGGGACGGGAAACGTTCACCAGTGCGGCGCCGAGCTTGATGACCCCGCTGCGGTAGAGCGCCTGGCTCTCGCCCAGGTGGACCGGGAGATAATCGGCATAGCCGGCGTTGACATTCGCCCGGACGTTGGGTCCGACGAAGAAGCCCTGGTCGAAGAAAATGCCTTCATAGCGCGGCTCGCTGTAGGGAGCCGGGCCTTCGGTATGGAAGTGATGGAAATGCAGGTCGCGCACGTCGCCGGCATCGGCCCTGCGGCACAGGGCTGCGATCAGGCAGTGCGGCACGCTGGCCACGCTGCTCAGGTGGATATGGCTGCCGGACGGAATGTGGCTGACGGCCTCATCGGCCGAAACGAATTGAATTTTACTCATTTTTCCAACAAATTATCCTTTTTACTAACTTTGCAAAAATAAGAAAAATATCCGATATGCATACGAGAGAGGAGAAAATGGAAGCCTTCGGGCGTTTGCTGGACATTATGGATGCGCTGCGCGAACGCTGTCCCTGGAATGCGGAACAGACGATGGAGAGCATCCGGCCGCTGACCGAGGAAGAGGTGTACGAACTGAGCGACGCCATCCTGAAAAAGGATTCCGGCGCCGTATGCAAGGAGATCGGGGACCTGCTCTACCACCTTGTCTTTTACGCGCGCATCGCGCAGGAAGGAGGGGCCTTCGATATCGCCGATTCGCTGGGCAAAATCTGCGACAAGATGACCTTCCGGCATCCGCACGTATTCGGCGATACCGGCGGCAGGGTCCCCAGCGCGAAGGAGATTGCCGATACCTGGGAACTGGTGAAGGCGAAGGAGAAGGACGGGAACAAGACCGTGATGGCGGGCATTCCCGATGCGATGCCGGCGCTGCTCAAGGCGCTCTCGATGCAGGAAAAGGCCCGCGGCTGCGGCTTTGACTGGGAGAAACCCGAGGATGTCTGGGACAAAGTGCGCGAGGAACTCGACGAAGTGCAGGAGGCCTGCGCCCGGAAGGACCCCATCCATATGGAGGAAGAGTTCGGCGACCTGATGTTCGCGGTCATCAATGCCTCCCGGCTCTACGGGACGGACCCGGAAGCCGCGCTCAGCAAGGCCTGCGCCAAGTTCCGCCGGCGCTTCGGTTATCTGGAAGAGCAGACTTTGAAAAAAGGCATCGACCTGCGTTCCCTGACCCTGGCCCAGATGGACGCCATCTGGGACGAAGGGAAGGCGAAAGGGCTATAGCAGCCCCCGCAGGGCAGCATAGCGGCAGATCAGTTCCGCCGCGCCCTCGATGCCGGTTTTGGAAGTATCAATGCAGAGATCGTACTGGGAAGCATCGCCCCAGGCTCCGAAAGTATAGAAATTGTACCAGTTCCCGCGCGCCTTGTCGCGCTTCTGGATCAGTGCTTCAGCCGCTTCCGTGCTGATATTTTCGCGCTGCGCCACTTCTGCCGCACGGACGGGAAGGGGCGCGGTCAGGAAGACGCTCACGACGCAGGGATGTTCCCGCAGGATGTAGTCGGAGGCCCTGCCGACGAAGATGCAGGAGCCCTTTTCCGCCAGTCCGCGTATCGCTTCGCTCTGGATCTTGAACAGTTCTCCCTCGTTGATGGCGTTGCCGGTGAAGGAACCGTAGCGGTTGGAGCCGAAGATGCTTCCGATCAGGGAGAAGTGGCGTTTTTCGTCGCTTTCCTTGAAAAGGGAGGGGCTGAAGCCGCTTTCCTTGGCCGCTTCCGCGACCAGTTCGTTATCGTAGACGGGGATGGAGAGCCGCTGCCCGAGGAGGGCGGCAACCCGTTTTCCTCCGGCTCCCACCCTGCGTCCGATGCAGATAATCAGTTTTTCCATATCATTTAATATTACTGCCTAAAATTACCGGATCTTCGCCGTCCTGAAGGCGGCCCAGTTTCCGGAAAAGGGACAGGATAAAAAACGCCGATACGATGACGGAAGCGACGTCGGAGATGGGGAAGCCCAGCCAGACGCCGTCCTCCCGCAGGTAAAACGGCAGGGTATATATCAACGGCAACAGGAAAAGCAGTTGCCGGCTCAAGGAAAGGAAAATCGAGATCTTCACCATCCCCAGGCACTGGAAGAGGTTGGAGGTGGCGATGCCGAAGCCCACCAGGGCGAAGCCGCTGTTCATGATCCGCATCGCGCGGGAGCCGATGTCCAGCAACTGCGGGTCCGTGGTGAAAAGCCCTACCGCGAAACGGGGGCAGCCGATGGAAATGGCAAAGCAGACCAGGGTGACGAGGATTTCCCATTTAGCCGTGAGGATAAAGGCCTCCCGGACGCGGCTGTACAGGCGGGCGCCGTAATTATAGCCGGCGATGGGCTGGAGTCCCTGGTTGAGGCCCATGCAGATCATGATGAAGAGCAGCGTGAAGCGGTTCACGATGCCGTAGGCGCCGATGGCCGTATCCCCGCCATAGCGGCGCAACTGCTGGTTGATGAAAAGCGCCACCAGGCAGGCGGCCACGTTCATCAGGAAGGGGCCGAGGCCGATGGCCATCGACTGCCGCGCAATCCGCCAGTCCAGCTGGAACAGGGGTTTTGGGAAATGCAGGAAGCGCTTGCGGTCGGCCAGGAAGCGCATCGTGTAGACGAGCGCGACGATCTGGCACAGCACCGTCGCTACGGCCGCACCCCGGATGCCCATCCCGAAGACAAAGATGAAAAGCGGATCCAGCGCCGCGTTGGAGATGACGGTGAAAAGGGTCAGGCCCATCGCCGTCCTGGGATGTCCGGATATCCGGATGATGCCGTTGAAGCCGTGCATCAGGTGCGTGAACACATTGCCCGCGAGGATGATCAGCATATAGTCGCGCGCAAAGGGCAGCGTATTGTCACTGGCCCCGAAGAAACGCAGGATCGGATCCAGGAAAGTGATGGACAGCGCAGCGAAGAGGATGCCGATGATGACATTCAGGCTCAGCGTATTGGCGAGCACCCTGCGGGCCGTCTCGTAGTTCTTCTGCCCCAGCATCACGGAAATCATCGTCATCGCGCCGACGCCCACCAGGGTGCCCAGGGCGATGGACAGGTTCATCAGCGGGAAGGTCACCGCCAGGCCGCTGATGGCGGAGGAACCTACCTCGGGAATATGCCCGATGTAGATGCTGTCCACCATATTGTACAGGGATGCCGCCGTCTGGGCAATGATGCCCGGAACGGCGTAATCACGGAGCAGACGGCTGATTTTCCGGGTCCCGAGTTCGAGCGGAGCGGAAGAGACGGCAGCCATCAGTCAGTACTGTCGCAAAGTTGGATATCGAAACGGAGCGGCGAGAAAGGCGGAATCATGTTTCCGTCGCTCGAGCCCTGCGAACCATAGCCCATCGAGGAGATAAAGATGCCGGTACCCCCTTCGTAGCGGCCCATCTGCAGCAGCGTGCCGGCGAAGCCCGTGATTACGGAGGACTCCCCGTTCATCTTGAAGTCCGCCGCCTTCTCCGCCCATTTGATGGAAACGGGGCCGTAGGTCCGGGACGGGGACCAGATGCCGTAGAACATCGCCGTGTCGCGGATCGAAGTATCGAAGACGCGCCCGTCCAGGCAGCGGCCGATGTAATGGACATAGTAGGTGGAATCCACAGAGAGCGGCACGTCGCCGCGGGGAGGGATGCGCTGGATGTAGTACAGGCCCGTTTCTTTTCCCGTCTTCTCATCGGCGCCGGGGAAATGGCGGCGCACGTAGTTCAGCAGGGAATCCGCCTCCCAGTCGTGCAGTTCCGGGATGATCTTGACGAGTTTGATGTCGTAGATGGCCGACGTTCCGGAGGCTTTGTCATAGTACTCTTCCGGCGTCGAATAGCGGGCATAGGTGTTCAGCCAGCCGGGCAGGGCCACCTTGCGCCGTCCGCCTTCCCGCATCCCCACCAGGGCATCGTCCAGTCCGGCGAAGAGGGTATTTTCGCCCCGCTGCCAGATGCGCGGACCGAAGTAGTAATAGGACTTGGCGGCATTCATCTGCTCCGCCGCCCAGCGGTAGGTTTCCGAGAAGGTGAAACTGGAGACGCTTCCCTTGAGCGTGGTAGCCACGTACTCCATCCAGAGATAGTGGTTCGCGGTGGTATCGGCTTCGACGACCGCACCGGTACCGGGCTCGTCCTCCATAATGTAGGCGCCCAGCGGGGTCTTCACCCAGGAACCATCGTCGTTGATGGTGACCCAGGCGTCGAAGAAAGCCTTCGAAGCGGCGTTGGTCGGCGTAGTCGGAGTCTTTGCGCAGGCGGCCAACAACAGGACCGCCGCAAGGGAATATAGCGTAAATTTCTTCATAACTTGGACAGCGCTTTGCGCACATAGTCGGGGACTTCTTCGCGCGAAGCGACATCTTCCCCTACAAAAAGTTTGCCTCCGGAGGCCTGCTCGTGGCCGCCGCCGTGGAACCACTCCCGTGCGATGCGGTTGGCCGACACGCCCCGCTTCGAGCGCAGGGACACCCGGTACGGGCCGTCCGCCGTCTCCTTGAGCGATGCGCTCAGCCGCACTTCCCCGATACTGAGGGGGATGTTGACGAGCCCTTCGAGGTCTCCCTCCTCCAGGCCATAGCGTTTCCAGAGTTCCTCGCGGATGATGAAGAAGGCCGCCCCCTCGGGCGTAATCTCCATCTCGTTCAGGAGGATTTCGCTCATCGCCCGCAGCCGGGCCGCCTTGAAATCGTGGTAGAGACGGTCCAGCACGAAGTCCCGGTCCACACCGGAGGCGATCAGTTCCGAGGCCATCGCGAAAGTGGTGGGCCAGACGGAATTGGCGAAATTGTTGGTATCGGTGGTCATGCCCGTCAGCAGTGCGGTACGGCAGCCCGCCGGCAGGCGGTCGATATCGCCGGAAACGGAAGGCAGCGCCTTGAGCAGATGGTAAAGCAGCTCGCTCGCCGAGGAAATCTGCGTCTCGCTGAAGACGAGGCTGAAGTTTTCGCGCTCCGGATTCAGGTGATGGTCGATCAGCACGCGCGGCGCAGGACATTCGCGCACCGCCGGCTCCATTCCCTCGAGCCGCGACAGGCAGTTGAAATCGAGGCAGAGGAGCAGATCGCAGCCGCTCAGGGCCCGGCGCACGCCCTCGGGATCCTTGGCGAAGACGAGGACATCGCCCGCTCCCTCCAGAAAGCCCAGGTTGGCGGGGAGCGCATCGGGCAGCAGCACCGCCGCCAGCTTCCCCAGGGAACGCAGGTACGAGGCCATCGCCAGGGAAGAACCCGCCGCATCTCCGTCGGGACGGGGATGCGAGACGATACAGGGATGACCGGAAGCCGACAACAGGGATTCCAGCCTGAGGATATCTTCGCGCGCGAATGGCATAGGTTGCAAAATTACTGAATTGTTTTGGAATCCGAAAACAATTTCCTATTTTTGCAAGGATTGTGAATTAGACAACAAACGTGATATGAAAGGTTTTTGGAAAATCTGCTTAAGCATTCTGCTTTTCTGCCTCGCGGTGTTCCTCGTGTGGCGCATCTATTCCTCCATCATGGAACCCGTGAATTTCAATAAGGAAAAAGCTTTCCGCGAGAGTGTCGCCATCTCCCGCCTCAAGGACATCCGTACCCTGCAGGTGGCTTTCAAGGGCACGCACAACCGCTTTGTCTCCACGCTGGACTCCCTGCAGAATTTCTACAAGAACGGAGAGATGACCGTGATCATGCAGATCGGTTCCAATGACGACTCCCTGGCCGTGGCCCACACCGCCGCCATCAAGAAGAAGAATCCCAAGATCAAGGCGATAGACCTCTATCAGATGTATCTGGCCGGAGACAAGGACCTCGTCTTTGCCATCGAGAGCAAGGTGCCCGTGAAAGAGGCCGTGCAGGAAAACCTGACCCCTTCCTTCAACGTGGATTCCATCGCATTCATTCCCTTCTCCGGTGGTGAGAAAGTGGAGATGGAGGCGGATTCCCGTCTGGTTTCCGGTGTCCAGGTTCCCCTCTTCGAGGCCCGTATGCCTTACAAGAAACTCCTCAAGGGTATGGACAACCAGCTCCGTATCAATCTGGATGCCGAGCGTAAGGACCAGAACAAGTATGAGGGTCTGCAGGTAGGCTCCGTTTCGCAGCCTAATAACAACGCCGGTAACTGGGAGTAATGCGGATTATCGGCGGAAAACTGAAGGGGAAGACCATCGTCCCGCCGAAATACTATCAAGCCCGTCCTACGACAGATTATGCCAGGGAGGGGCTTTTTAATGTCCTGGACCATAGTTACGACTTCGAAGACCTGAAGGTGCTGGACCTCTTCGGGGGCACGGGGGCCGTGTCCTTCGAGTTCGCCTCACGGGGCGTCGGGCACGTCTGGAGCGTGGAGATGCGGCGCGAGCACGCCGCCTTCATCCGCAGCGAGGCCGCCCGCCTGGGCCTGGACAATGTCACCGCCGTCCACGCCAACGTCTTCGACTTCCTGCCCCTCTGCACGGAGAAATTCGACCTGGTCTTCGCGGATCCTCCCTACGCCCTGGAAGGGCTGGAGACAATTCCCGACAAGGTCTTCGAGGCCGGCATCCTGCATCCGGAGGCCTGGCTGATCCTCGAACACGGCAGCGAACATTCCTTCAAGACGCATCCGCACTTCCTCCGCGAGAAGGAATACGGGCGCGTGCATTTCAGTTTTTTCCAGTAAATATTATCTTTGCATACGATAACCAACCACAGTTCAGAAATGATTATTCTTGTCATCAATTGCGGCAGCTCTTCCATCAAGTACCAGTTGCTGGATATGGAAAGCCCCAAGTCCTACAGCGTAAAGGCCAAGGGCCAGGTAGAGAAGATCGGCCTTCCGGACGGCTGCCTCACGCATAAGCCTGAAGGGAAAGAGAAATATGTCGCCGAATGTCCCATTCCGGACCATAAAATCGGCATGAAGATGGTGATGGACGCCCTCGTGGACGAGCGCCACGGCGTGCTCTCCAGTTTTGACGACGTGCAGGCCGTCGGCCACCGCATCGTCCAGGGCGCCGATTTCTTCTCCGGCAGCGTCCTCGTGGACGACGACGTGCTCGAGAAGATCGGCATCTGCTGCGACTTTGCCCCGCTGCATAACCCGGCGCACCTGCTGGGCATCGCCGCGGTCAGCGAAGTGCTTCCGAAGGTGCCCCAGGTCGTGGTTTTCGACACCGCATTCCACCAGACGATGCCGGACTACGCGTATATGTACGCGCTTCCTTACGAGTATTACACCAAGCATCACATCCGCCGCTACGGCGCGCACGGCACCAGCCACAAGTATGTCTCGCGCAGGGGCGCCGAGTTCGCAGGGCTCGAGCTGAACAAGTCCAAGATCATCACCTGCCACATCGGCAACGGCAGTTCCGTCACGGCGGTGATGAACGGAAAGTGCGTCGATACCTCGATGGGCTTCACCCCGCTCGAGGGCATGATCATGGGTACGCGCTGCGGCACCATCGACGCCAACATCGTCCCCTACGTCATGAAGAAAGAGAACCTGACGCCGGACCAGATGACCGAGATTATGAACAAGAAAAGCGGCTTCCTGGGCCTGTCCGGCCGCAGTTCCGACGCCCGTGACCTTGAAGAGGCCGCCAAGGCCGGAGACCGCCGCGCCGCCCTCGTGCTCGAGAAACTCAGTTATGACATCGCCAAACTCGTGGGCCAGTATATGGCCGTGATGAACGGCGTGGACCTGATCGTCTTCACCGCCGGCATCGGCGAGCACAACAGCAAGGTGCGCGAGGAAGTCTGCGCACACCTGGGCTTCGCGGGCGTGCAGCTCGACCCGGAAGCCAACCGCAAGGCCTTCGGCGAGGAGGCGATGATCTCTACCCCCGATTCCCGCGTCAAAGTGGCGCTCATCCCTACCGAAGAGGAACTGATGATCGCCCTCGAAACCATGCAGATCGTAAATAACCGCTGATATGACACTCCTTGAACAAATCATCGCGCGTGCCCAGTCGAACCGGCAGCGCATCGTTCTTCCCGAATCGCTCGAAGAACGCACCCTCACGGCCGCGGACAAGGCGCTGGCCGACAAATTGGCTGATATCATCCTCATCGGCGCCCCCGCGGAAATCTTCGCGCTGGCCGAAAAACTCGGATTGAAAAACATCGACAAGGCGACCATCATCGACCCGGCGACCTCGCTCAAGACGGAAGAATATGCGCAACTGCTGTTCCAACTCCGCCAGAAGAAGGGTATGACGATCGAGAAAGCCCGCGAACTCGTGCTGAATCCGCTCTACTTCGGCTGCCTCATCATCAAGAGCGGCGATGCGGACGGCCAGATCAGCGGCGCCCTCTCCACCACCGGAGACACCCTGCGTCCCGCACTGCAGATCATCAAATGCGCGCCGGGCATCAGCTGTGTCAGCGGCGCCATGCTGCTGGTGACCGACAAGGCCCAGTACGGGGAGAACGGCGTGCTCGTCGTGGGCGACGTGGCCGTCACTCCCGTGCCCGATGCCGACCAGTTGGCGCAGATCGCGGTCTGCACCGCACAGACGGCCAAGAGCGTAGCGGGTTTCGCCGATCCGCGCGTGGCGATGCTTTCTTTCTCCACCAAGGGCTCCGCGACACACGAAGTCGTGGACAAGGTGATTGCCGCCACGGCCAAGGCGAAGGAACTCGCCCCGGAACTCAAGATCGACGGCGAACTGCAGGCCGACGCCGCGCTCGTCCCCTCGGTGGGCAGCAAGAAGGCCCCCGGCTCCGAGATTGCCGGAAAGGCCAACGTGCTGGTATTCCCGTCGCTGGAAGTGGGCAACATCGGTTATAAACTGGTGCAGCGCCTCGGTGGCGCCGACGCCATCGGCCCCATCCTCCAGGGCATCGCCAAGCCGGTCAACGACCTCAGCCGCGGCTGCTCGGTGGACGACATCTACAAGATGATCGCCATCACCGCCTGCCAGGCGATGGACGCGAAGTAAGCGTTCAAACAAGTTTGAACTCGCCGAAATATTCGGGACGGTGATAGTCAGGAGCCGGGGTCTGTACCGGCGCCCATGTGGCGAAATGCGGATGCGCCGTAAGGTCGCCGCACTTGTAGAGATTTCCTCTCAGGCTGGAAGGCAGCGCTGCGCAGTCCAAACCGAGGATGGTCCAAGGAATGACCAAAGTGACACGCCAGTTCCACAGTCCCGAAAGATTGACCGTCTCTTTGAGAAACTGTCCTTCCAAGGACGGGATGCGAATGACTCTTGCAAGGGCATCTGCACACAACGCCGTACGCGCATTCCGGCTGCTTCCGCAGGCTGCCAGGAGATAGCCGGCGGCATTGACCTCAAAGTTAAAATACGCTGCTCCCGGGAAGGGCTGGATAAAGATTTCGCAGGCACTGTCTTCCCAGATACGTCCGCCATCGGCGAGATTCTGTATGCGCAGGTCCAGTCCGCTTACACGAAAATCCACAACCAGCGCCTCATATGTGCGGCCAATGCGGCCTGCGCAAATCGGCGCGTAAGGAAAATCTTCCGGCCAGTTCAGGCAATCGATTTGAAAGCGTTCTCCTCCCAGTTCAAGGGCGGTATCCAAATCTTGCAGTTTTTGGCACTGCAGCATGGGAATATTCAAAGATTTCATTGGGCAACAGCGCGATAATTGTAGCCGAGTGCTTGCAGGCGAGGAATTTCCTGTTGCGTAAGCGTAGTATAGAACCGGCGCCAGTCCTTGATGTCCGGATGGCACCACATCACTTCCGAAAGCGCCAGCATCCTGGGCAGAAGCATATACTCCGCATGAGACATGGTGGCGATAAATTCGGTCCAGACATTGCCCTGAAGCCCCAGTATGCGCCCGGCAGAAGGAAGCGGTATTCCTTGTAACGGCTCGTAGGAATAGCATTTTTCGAGGGAGACAAAATGGCCTATTCCGTCCGGTTCCTCGGCAGGATTGGCCGATTGTGAATAATCCAGATAGCAATAATCGCAAGGTGTCATGATAACATCAAACCCACGGTCTGCCGCCTGGATGCCCCCTTTTGTGCCGCGCCAGGACATGACGGTCGCCCCGGGCGCAAGATTCCCTTCCAGGATTTCATCCCATCCGATGATCTTCCTCCCCCTTTTTGCAAGGATTTCCTGCACCCTCGCTGTAACATAGTTTTGCAGATAGGTTTCTGCGCTGGCTTGTTCCGTATCGGAAAGCCCCAGGTCACGGATTCTGGCCTGGCAGTGCGGACATTCCTTCCAGCGCTCTTTAGGACATTCATCCCCGCCGATATGGATATATCGGGACGGGAACAACGCACAAATCTCATCGAAGACATTTTCAAGGAACGTAAACGAAGTTTCCTTCCCGGCGCACAATACATCCGGAGAAATATCCCATATCGTCATGACGCTGTATGGACCGCCGGTACAACCCAGCCAGGGATAGGCGGCAAGTGCGGAAGTCAGATGCGCCGGCAGGTCTACTTCCGGGACAATCTCGATGCCGAGCGATGCGGCATAGGCGACGATTTCCCGAATCTGCTCCTGCGTATAAAAGCCGCCATAGCGAATTCCGTCGTTGGATTGCATGTCGTGACCGATCATCGTGCCGTTCCTCCACGCGCCGATTTCGGTCAGTTTGGGATAGCGTTTGATTTCAACACGCCAACCGTGGTCATCGGTCAGATGCCAGTGAAACCGGTTCAATTTGTACAGAGACATCACGCGAAGATACTTTTTCACTTCCTCAACGCTGAAAAAATGCCGTGAACAGTCCAGATGAGCCCCCCTCCAGGAAAAACGCGGTGCATCCGCAATCTCGCAGCAAGGAAGCTCCCCTTCGGCGGAGAGCAGTTGGCGGAGTGTCGCCAGCGCGTTCACGACACCTGCAAAGCCCGATGCTTTTACCGTCGCGTTCCGCCTCGACACATTGAGTTCGTAGGCCTCATCTGCAAGCGAAGCATCGAACTTAAAGGAAATACAGCCGCTCCCTTCTGCGCTGGAAGCAAGTTCCCCGCCAAACGCCTTCACGGCCTCCGCGGCCTCTGAGGAAAATTCCGGGCTGCAGTTGACCGTCGCCGCGCCGGCGTGGAAACTTCCTCTTTTCAAAGTTACCCTATTGGGATAGGGAATCAGCGGCAACACGGGGGCGGCCGCTGTACGGGGGCCAGTCTTTCCGTTGATTTCTCTGATTAACGCAACTTCCTCTTCGGAATACGGCGTTCCATCCTGTCTGAGGATATCGTGGAACCATACCGACGGCTCATCCACATCGAGCGGCGTATCCCAGGCGAAGATTGTGTTCGTCTTTCCGGAAACGAAACCCCAGTTGATAGCACCAACCCCGTTTTCCTTCAGCATAGGAAGGATAGTCTGGAAAGTGCTGTTCTGCGTTCTCGCCATATACTCCGTACAGACCATCGGCTTGCCGTAGCGTTTGAGCGTATCCACCATGGCCTTGTGGCTTTCAAGCGGCTCATAGGTGTGATAGGTGATGATATCCGAGTTTTCCAGCTGCCAGACATTCATCTCTCCCAGCCGGGAATTCCATACGCCGGCGGTCAGGGGCTGGGAAGGATTGACCTCCCTTGCCCAGCGGAACACATCCTTCAGCAGGGGGAAACTGCGCTCCCAGTAACGGTAGGGATCCTGGCCGCCACCGGGTTCGTTGTAAAGGTCCCAGGAGTGGATGCGCCGGTCATTTTTGAATTCTTTCAGGATATCCTTGACATAGGCCTCAAGGACCTTGAGGATCGCGGTCGTATCTTCTGCATAGCGGACGCCGGAGCCGCAAAGCCCGAAATAAAGGGCACCGGGATCCTTGCACCATCCGGAGTTGTGGACGCCGCGCAGGGGCGCGGGCTGGGGTCCTGTCTCGCAGGTCTCGTTCCAGCAGTCGTCCAGGAAGACGAACATCGTACGGATACCGTGAGAGGACGCAATGTCCAGATAACGGTTGATGCGCTTCTTGAAGCCCCGGGCATCCTGTTCCCACAGCTTGTGGTGGAGGAACACCCGCATCAAGTTGAAACCCAGGTCTTCCGCCCAGCCCAGCTCCTTGTCAATGAGGTCGGGGCTGAACGTTTCTTCCTGCCACATCTCCAACTGGTTGACGGCATTGGAGGGAATATAATCGCATCCGGAAACCCAGTCCGGGTTATTGTTGCAATTACCTTTCTGGCATCCTGTCATCAGTACCAGAGTCAACGCAAAGAATATCCATTTTTTCATAATTCAAACAGAATGATATCGCCCGGCTCGAGCACTATCGCTCCGGCACGGAAGGGAGAACGTTTGCCGTCCTTCCCGACCTGCTTTGTCTTCCGGGAAAAATTCAAGCTTATTTCCTGCGCTTCGGTGCAGTCCTTATTTACGAGTGCAAGGTACTGCCGCCTGCCCTTTTCCACCAGCGAGGCGACCAGCCCGGCTTCCCCGGTCTGAAGCGAAGCGACGGGGCCGAAGGGCTCGAAGGCACGGGTCCCGTCTGGTAGTGAAGGCCCGGCGTGCCAGACTTGCCGCACATCGGCTCCGGCAAATACCGGTGACAAGGCGTGGATCTCCGCATTGACCTGTTTCAGCAAATCAAAAACAGGAGTACGCACACCCTCCTTGTCCACGGCTCCGCGGAACGTATAGTACTGGATAACCTGGGCCCCGTAGGCAAGGTCACTGAAGGCCTGGAGGCGCAGGTGCCCCAGCGTGGGGACAGGGTAAAATGCAGGCGGAGAGGGAGGCCCCAGATAATGGGATTCCAAAAGGGCGAAGGCCCAGAAAGGCTTTCCACGTTCCAGGGAAAGATTCCTCATTTCTTCCAGGTTCCGGTACCACAGGGGGCGGACGGAAATTTTTCCGTCCGCTTCGGTGATGGAATACTGATCGAAGGAGAAGAACGGCACGTTCACCGAATCCGCAAAGAGTTGCAGGTTCGAGGCGTAAGCTTCCTTGCCGCCCCAAGCCCAGTTCGGGTACAGGTTTACATAGCAGGGATGGCCCCCGTCCAGGGCGGAAATCCGTGAAACCAGTTTCCCCAGGTCGGGAAGATCCCAGGTTTCCGGCTCATCCTTGATATAATAGCCTGCCAGGGCGGGATGGTTCTTCAATAACGGGACGATCGAATCCGGATTCTCCAGCATGGCCGGACAGGACACGAAGACCTTGATTCCCTCTTTCTGCGCGGCATCCAGCACTTCCATGGCGAGCGGAAGCGTCCGGCTCCGCGTCAGATAATAATCCGTCCCGCTCTCCCTGAGGTAGGGGAAGAACTCAGCATGCTTCCCCTCAGAAATGCCGTGCCAGGCAAGTGTTTGTATCACTGCCTGGCACAGGCAAAATAGAAGACGGATGGACATCACGCCAGACGATATACCTTGATGTCACCGGCGGTCAGCGAGCCACTGAACGACGTGACGGGAACATCCCGTCCGTCTTTGCAGATTTCAGTCGCAGTTCCGCTGAAAGAGATGTTCAGACTCATGTTCTGATCAATGCTGCGGTTCACTATCGCCACATAGCGGCTTCCGCTTTTGGTGAAATAGGAAACCACAGCTCCCGAAGTGGAAGTGGTGAGCGAACTTACACCGGAAGGCAGGGAAGATCCGAGCGCCGTCGTACCGGTGGGGATGGAAGAACCGGTATGCTTTACCCACTGGATGGTAGCATCCTTGAAGACGCGGCCGAGGCTCTGGAGCTCCCTGTTGACGGTTTTTGTCCTCTGATAGACAGGCGTCCTGGAATTCTGGAAAAGTCCCCAGTAGGTGAAATACTCGAATCCCTGTGCGCCATAGACCAGGTTGCTGAACTGCTGCAACCGCAGATGTCCGAGCGTAGGCACCGGATACACATAGTAGGGAGAAGCTCCCTGATTATGCGCCAGGGCCAGGGCGAAGGCCCAGAAGGGCACGCCGGCATTCCTGGAAACCGTAAGTGCGGATTCCAGGTTCTGGTACCAGATAGGGTTCAGGGTGGCAGGGAACGAAGAGCCCTCTTTCCCGGTATAGATGGGATAGTGGTCGAAGGAGAACAGCTTCACACCCGTGTACTGGACATAATGCGTACAGGTTCCCGTGTAATCACTCACGTTCCACGCCCAGTTGGGAGGGAAGTTCAGGTAAAACATGTGCACCTTGTCCAGTTTTCCTATATCGTTCACGAAAGCTCTTGCCCCGTCATACTCCGATGCAGACCACAGCTCGTCCGCTACGAAGTAGCCGTAAAAGGCGGTATTCGTAAGGAGCTGGTTCACGACGGAGGCAGCGGTACTGGAATTTGCAAGTTCCGGTGTAGTGGTGATCATCTGGACACCGGCCGTCTTCGCCATATTCAGCGCCTTGAACATATCCGTCTGGTTGCCGTAACCGCTCAGGTAGAGGGTGAAACCGGCATCGCGCATCGAGTTGAAGGCATTCTGTCCCGCGGAGGAATTGATATCGATTCCTGCCCAGCCCAAGATGGGGAAAACTTCTTCCACGTCCCATTGCGGATCGGCCTCGGGGTCGTCCGAATGGTAGGTGAGGCTCACGACACCGGTCGCCTTGTTGTACTCCAGCATATACAGGCCGGGATAGAAGGTGACATTGGTATTCTGGGTAAGGAAGCAGATATTCTCGTTGTGTACGGTAACAAGGTCAGGGGTGTTGGTCGTAAGGGACTTCACGTTCGCAGCCCATGCCCTGTTGGTATAGAGCTGCACGGCCCAGTCGTCTCCCAGATAGAGCAGCGCCTGATAGACATTGGTGCTCTTCCTGTACATACTCAACTGTCCGTAGGCCTCCGTGTGCCCCCACAATTCATTGAGGAAGGTGTCGTCACGCAACGAATAGGTAAGGTACGGTGAAAGCGGATAGCTGGCGTTGCGGCCTATGAGGAAAATGCTTTCGCTTGCACCTGCGATATCCTGAAGCACGATCCAACCGGCATCCGGGGCGTAATAGGCCTCGTAGTTGCGGTCGATTCCGTCATAGGTGGCGATACCCTTGGTATCGTCAAAGTTGGAGAACGGCCATATGGCAAGGGCCTTCGAGGCCTTTTCGCTGAAATTGAGCAACTGGATCTCACCACCCTGTACCAGAGGCATTATCCACTTCACCTTGGTCGTGGAAGAACCGTAGGCGGGCATGGTATTCTTGTCCAGTACCTGACGGAAATTGGCCCGGCACTTGTCCATATCGAAGGTGATATAGTCCGGAGCCACGTTGTACGTGGAGTACACGGATGGTTTGTTCGTCTTTGTGCCGGAACTGGTTGTCCGTACCATGGCCCTGAAATCCGAGCCGCCCGCCACGTAACCGCTGTTGTCGATGGTCGTACCGTTGACCTTCTCCGCGATGAGGAATGCACTTCCGAGCGTGTTCGCCTGGGCGATGCTGGTGGATTCATAATGATACCTGCTGGTACGGGTAAGCGGAATCACGTGTGAGGCATTGTCCACAACATAAAGCGTCGCGGGAGGCAGCGGCAGATTATAGTCGAAGCGCAGGGACTTGATCTTTCCGGGAGCAAAAGTCTCGGCCGAAGAGAGCGTCACGCTTTTCTCGTAATCATTGACACGGAGGCTGAGGGTCTTGCCCGCCGCCACGCTGCAGGGAGCGATGCCCAGATAGAAGGTCGCCGACCCGTTGTTGGCGATGGCCTGGCCGCCGCTGACGGTCAGTACGGCCGTGTTGCTTCCATCCTGCACATAGGTCAGTTCCGGGGTAGCGTCTGGAACGCTTATACTGAATTTCCCGCTAATCATCATCCCTTCCGGTACGGTCAAGGCAATCTCATTCACCGGGAAACTGCTGCCGGAGTGGTTGACGACGGTAAATTCCACGATGGAGGCAATGTGCGACATCGTGACGATCGGGGTGTCTGAGCCCTTGGCGGTAGCCTTTCCGTATAGCGGGAAAGCCTTGCCAGCCAGATGCGCCATATTTCCGTTGCCGGTCTGGGTCTGTGTGCCGCCTACCGCCAGCACCGCATCGGACACATGCTGTTTCATGGCGGCGTCATAGGGGTAGAAGGCAAACCATTTATAGGTGGCAGAAGGGGTCAGGGTGCCGGAAACGGTGCCCAGGAAGCTCCCTGTCTCGCTGTTGCTGAGCGTAAACGCTCCGTCCATTCCGTACTCGGAAGCGCTTGACGCGCAGTGCATCACGGCAATTTGGTCACCGGTCGCCCAGCGGGTATAAAGGCCGTCGTTGACGGTTTTGCTCTCATCCGGTACGGCCTGGATTTCAAAAGCATTCTCACCTGCAATCGATGCATCGGGTAACAGTTCCTTTTGGCAGGCAGAGAACGCACTCAGGGCCACTGCGGCCAGCACCAGAAACTTATTGATTATTTCCTTTTTCATTCTTTTCTATCTTTTGACCAGGGTGGCCTGCTTTGTGGAAGAGTTGTAGGTGAGGGTGTATAATCCGGCCGTAAACGATGTGCCGGCAGCACCATACGCTCCATCATCGATACGCAGCGTAGCCGGCGTGGTGGAAGTCACTCCGGTCTGCTGCTGGGCCCACGCGGCAGCGGTATAGAACTGGAAACCAAAACCTGTATTCAGATAGACCGTGGTCTTGAAAACGTTGCTGGTGGTAGTTTCCATCATATACAACCTCTTCCAGCAACCGTTGTCCTGTGCGTAGAAGTTATCATCGGCCAAAGTATAACTTGCATTCCACGTAGGAGGACAGCTGGCATTGCGTCCTATGAGGAACACCTGCGAACCGCCAAGCTGCCAGAAAGTCAGATATTTCGGCGTCTTGACATAGTGGGCCTCATAATTATGCTGCTTGCCTGTATAGGTTGCCGTCAAGGTGGTATTGTTGATGGACGTGAACCAATCGGCATTGAGCATCGCTGTGGGACTCGCCGGGAAATTCATAAACTCCACGCGGCAGTTGTTGGGCATCGGGCATACCCAGCGGACCTTGTCATCGGTACGGTTACCGA